>PKYX01000211.1 GCA_003132825.1 Acidobacteriaceae bacterium | reverse complement strand
CCGAACGGCTGCGGCAAGTCCAATATTGCGGACGCCATCTCCTGGGTGCTGGGCGAGCAGTCGGCCAAGACCCTGCGCGGATCGCGCATGGAAGATGTGATTTTTGCCGGCACGCGCGACCGGAAACCCACCGGCATGGCTGAGGTCTCGCTGACGCTGATCGATCCCGAAGAGTATCCCGGTGCTGATGCCGACGCGTCCACCGAGATCGACATTCAGGATGAACTGCCGGTCAGCGTCGAAGCTTTGCGACGTCCAGCCGACGACTGGGATGAAGCTGCGATTCGCGCTCGCGCCGCCGAAGAAACCGAGCGTGCCGTGGAAGATGCCCAGCCCGGTAAAACCGAAGAGGTAGAAATCCCGCGCTCGAAAATTGGCATGCTCGCTGTAGCTTTTCCTGACGATGAGCCGGTGTTCGCATTGCCTGTGCACGCGGTTGCCCCGGTGGCGACGTCCGCCGCTGTGAGCGGCGCCACGCAGGTGGTACTCAAGATCCGCCGCAGAAAATTTAATCAGCAGCAGTTCCACGCGGGCGAAATCGTAGTCACTCGTCGTCTCTTCCGTTCGGGCGACAGCGAGTATTTGCTGAATGGCAAGCTGTGCCGCTTACGCGACATCCAGGAACTGTTCATGGGGACCGGGCTCGGCCCGGAGTCCTACGCGCTGATCGAGCAGGGACGGATTGGGCAGATTCTGAGCAGCCGTCCAACCGATCGACGCGCCATCATCGAAGAGGCCGCCGGCATCACCAAGTTCAAGACAAAGAAGCGGCTGGCCGAAGCGCGTCTGGAAGACGCCAAGCAGAACCTGGCGCGGGTGAATGACATTTTCGACGAAGTCACGCGCCAGATGAATTCGCTCAAGCGCCAGGCCTCGAAAGCGGAACGCTATGCCAAACTGCGCCAGGAAATGCGGGCGAAACTGCGACTGGTGCTGGCCAGCAAGTTGGCCCAGCTGGATCAGGAAGGCACGCAACTCGACGCTCAGATCAACCTCCTCTCCGAGCGGATGCACCAGCAGTCCGAGATCGTCGAGCATTGCGAATCTGAACACGCCGAACGCACCCAGCGCGGCTATGCCATCGAGACCGAACTGCGCGAGAATCGCGAGCGACTGAACGAGATCAAGCTGGAATCCGAGCGCGCCCGGGCGCAGCGCCGCCACAATCAGGAACGCTGTGCGGAGTTGGTGGAGCGCGCGATGTCTTCGCAGGCCGAGTTGACCCAGGCACGGGAACGGCTGATGACCCTTGAGGCCGAGCTTGATTCCAACCGGCAGACGCTCGGTTCAGCCGCCTTCGAGTTGGCGGCCGCGCAACAGAGCCTGGCCGAAAGCCAGCAAGAGGCGGCGGGCGCCGCCGATCGATTGGCGGAACTCGAGCAGCGGCAAGAGGACTCCCGGAACGCGATTATGGAGGCCGCTGCCTCCGCTTCCAATCTGCGCAACCAGCTCACCCAGGCCGAGGAGCGGTTAGCCGCCTTCGATCGCCAGGGTCAGCGGCTGCACTCGGAGATGGCAGTCGCGAACTCCCAGGTCGAAGCTTTCGGCGGACAGCGCGGGCAAATGGCGCTCGAATTTGAGACCGTTTCGCAACAGGTCGCCGGCCTAACGGAAGAAATCACCCAAACCCGGCGGTTACTGGAATCCAAACGTCACGCAGAGATTGAGGCCAAGAATCGTCTGGACGGCTTGCGCGCCGAGTACGCCACGGCCTTCGGCAAGAAAGGTTCGCTCGAAGCCGTGATTGCCGAGCACGGATACTCAACCGAGTCGGTTCGCCGTCTATTTCAATCCGGCGTGATGAACGGCGGCTTGGCTCCGGCGGGGGTCCTGGCCGATTTCCTCGAGGTCGAACCGCGATTCGAAGGAGTGGTCGAGGACTTTCTGCGCGACGAGCTCAACTATATTGTCGTGAAGTCATGGGACGCCGCTGACGAGGGCTTGCGCTTGCTGCGTACCGATGTCGACGGCCGCGCGACCTTTCTGGTGCATCCGGAAGATTCCCAGGCGAAGTTTTCCTTCCTGGTGAACGACCCCAGTCGTCCGGATCCTGTCGATCAATCCATCATTCCGCTCAAGCGCGCGATCCGCGTGCTCAATGGATTCGGCAGGTCGCTCGAAGTCATTTTGCCGAAGTTACGGGACGGTTACATCGTGCCCGATCCCGCTTTTGCCCGGAACTTGGCGCTGGAGAATCCAGACGCCTTCTTTCTCTCCCAAAGCGGCGAGTGTTTCCATAACGTGACCGTGACGGGCGGAAAACAGCGGCGCGAGGGCCCGCTTTCGATGAAGCGCGAGCTGCGCGACATCCTGCGGCTCACCGCGGAACTCGAAGTGGCATTGCGCCAGGAGGAGAGTCTGGTCCTCACCCTGGGGCACGAAATCAGGGACTTCACGGCCCTGGTGGACCGCCTGGAAGGCGCCAAACGCCAGGCCGAAACGCAGGCCATGACTTCGGGCCACCTGCTGCAACAGCTCGACGCGGAAATGACCAGGGTGAACGAGCGCCTCCGCATCTGCCAATGCGAGCTCGAGCGCCTGGCTTCGGACCGAGCGGAGCAGGAGTCCTTGATCAACGCCCGGCAAGCCGCAATGTCGGCCCTGCAGGAACAACAGGCGGAGCTGGAGCATCTGGCCGCGAGCGCCTATGAGCAGCTTGGATCCTTGCGCGAGGACCGCGACCGGGCGGCGAAGGCGGCTTCGTTGCACTTGGCGCAGGCCGCGACCCTTGAGGAGCGGCATCGGGCAGCGGCGGCGGGTCTAGAGCGAATCGAAACCCTGGTCCGAGAAATGCGCACTCGAGTGGACGGACTGCGCTCTCAGATTGAAGCTTGCTTCACCGAGATTCTCGAGCGGGAGAGCGAGAGTCAGCGAATCGCCACTCAGCTGGTGGATCTCGACGGGGAACGCAATGCCAGCGAAGCCCGCGACGGGCTGCTGCAATTTGAGTCGGAACAGGTTCGCGCCCGGCTGGTCGAAATCGAAGAAACCCTGCACAACGCCCGGCACTTGCTCGATCAGGCCCGCGACCGACGCGCTGAGCTTTCAGCCGCTGTTGCCAAGCTGCAGTCCGATGCCGCGTACATGGCCGAGACCTGCCTGAACGAACTCGGCTTGCAGCGGCAGGAGTTGGTCGCCGATCCGAGCGTCGCGATCGTCACCGGAGAGCAGTTGGCGATCGAAGATCAGCTCTATCGCGACATGCGCACTCGCCTCGATGCCATGGGACCGGTGAACATGATGGCGCTCGAGGAGTATAAGGAGACCGCGGATCGTCATGCCTTCCTCGAGGCGCAAAGGAACGATCTGCTCCATTCCATTGAGAACACGCAGGCCACGATCAAGGAGATCGACATCTTCTCGCGGCAGAAGTTCGAAGAGGCCTTCCACAAGATCAACGAGAACTTCCGGACAACGTTCAGCAAGCTGTTCGGCGGTGGAAGCGCCTTCATGCGTCTCACGGACGAGGAAAACAGTGCGGAAAGTGGCATTGACGTCGTGGCCTCGCCTCCCGGCAAGAAGCTGCAAAACGTTCTGCTGCTCTCGGGCGGCGAAAAGGCTTTGACGGCCTTGGCGCTGCTGGTCGGCATCTTCCAGTATCAGCCCAGTCCTTTCTGCATCCTCGATGAAGTGGACGCGCCGCTCGACGAGGCCAACATCGCCCGCTTCACCGAGCTGGTCAAGGAGATGAGCGTCGAGACCCAGTTCGTACTCATCACCCACAGCAAGAAGACTATGAGCATTGCGCCCGTGCTCTACGGCGTGACCATGCAAGAGCCAGGCGTTTCCAAGCTGGTTTCCGTACGCTTCGCCGAAAGCGCGTAGACCGGACGCGCTCGCGACGCTGCCGTTGCGGCACGGTTTTCCGAGTTCTCCACCGCTTTCCCGTTTTTTCCACAAGCGGAGTACTGCGAAAGCGCCGCCAGAGGCCCTATCTGCTGTTGCCGGCAACTGTCAACTCTTTTGTATTCAAAGGCGAGAGAAAATACGCGCCTGACCTGATCTAAGCGGTTGACAAATTTTCTTGAACCGCTAGAATACGGCACGTTTTCTGCCTGTAGAATTCCATCATGCGATCTGAACTCCTCGATACCGTCCTGCTGCGCACAGACTTCCCCGACCTCGAACTTTATGCCAGCGGCAAGGTCCGCGACGTATATCGTCTGGGCCAAGAACATTTGCTGTTCGTGGCGACCGACCGGATCTCAGCGTTCGACTGTGTGCTGGCCTCGGGAATTCCGCACAAGGGGCGCGTGCTGACGCAGATCTCTCTTTTCTGGTTCGAGTTCCTGGGCGGACTCGTGCCCAATCACCTGGTAACGGCGGAGGTGGACCGCTACCCTGCGGCGGTGCATAAGTATGCCGATCAGTTGCAGGGCCGTTCGATGATGGTGGTTCGCGGAGACATGGTGCCGGTCGAGTGCGTGGTGCGCGGCTATCTTTCCGGCTCCGCCTGGAAAGAGTACAAAACCAGCGGCCGGGTGTGCGGCATCGAGCTGCCGGCCGGCCTGCAAGAGTCCGACCCGTTGCCCGAGCCGATCTTCACGCCAGCCACCAAAGCCGTGACCGGTCATGACGAAAACATTTCTTTCGAACAGATGGCTCGGCTCGTCGGTTCTGAGTTGAGCCGCCAACTGCGCGACCTCAGCCTACAGATCTACGGGAAAGCCGCTGCCTACGCGCGGCAAAAGGGCATCATCATCGCCGACACCAAGTTCGAGTTTGGAAGCACGCCCGCCGGTATTACGCTGGCCGACGAAGTCTTAACTCCGGATTCCTCCCGCTTCTGGCCAGCCGACAAGTATCAGCCCGGGCGAGCGCAGGATTCCTTCGACAAGCAGTACGTCCGGGACTACCTCGAGGAAATTCGTTGGAACAAACAGCCACCCGCGCCCGCCCTTCCCCCAGAAGTGGCTCGCCAGACCAGCGAAAAGTACGTCGAGGCGTACCGCTGGCTCACGGGTCAAGAGTTAGATGTCTAGCTGCGCCGGGCAAGGAAGAAGACGACGATGAGCGGCGCGGACTGGGTCATCCTGTTTGTGATTTTGCTGTCCGCGGTGGGGGCCGCCAGCTCCGGCTTCTTTCAAGAAGCCTGCGGCATCGCGGGCCTGGTGATTGGCTATTTGCTGGCGGCATGGCAATACCACCGGCTGGCGGAATGGTTTGCGCCCTATTTGAAGTCGATGTGGTTGGGTGACATTGCGGGGTTCCTGATCATTTTCTTGGCGGTGATGATTCTGGCTGGCATTGCCGGCAGGATTGCGCGCTGGATCATGAAAGAAGTCGGGCTCAGTTTCTTCGACCGTATTTTGGGTGGGTTGCTGGGCCTGCTGCGCGGGTGCCTGGTGGTAGCGGTGGTTTTGGTGAGCATGGCGGCCTTTACACCCACTTCCAGGGCCTTGGCAGGTTCCTCGCTGGCGCCGTATTTCCTGGTGGTGGGGCGTGCCGCCATCTGGGTGGCGCCGGCGGAGTTGCGTGGCCGCTTCTACCAGGGTCTAGACTTGCTGCATCACGAGCAGCAGGAGCCGGCGCCGGGTGCCGCGAAGCCAGAACCCGGCTCGAGTATGTGAGCCGGCAGGAACGTGCCGGGGCTTTTCAGGAAGAATTCGCCAAGACAAGACACACCAAGAAAGAGAGAGGCCGTGAAAGATCAGCTTGAAGCATTGGTGCTGCAGATGTACAAGAGCAACATTTTGTATTCCGAGGCGGTGCGCGAATTCAAGAAACGATTCGTTCTGACGGTCCTGGCGGAGAATAAAGGCAACCAGTGCCGGGCGGCGCGCCAACTCGGGATGCACCGTAATACTTTGAGCCGCACCATCGCCGAGCTGAAGATTGACATGCGCCAGCTAAAGGAGGGTAGCAAGCGTCCTCCGCGGAGCGCGCGGCCGGTTCCCTACGAGCGCAAAGCGGTGCGCTAGTCGCTCGCACTTCGTCTTTAGCCAAAAAGGCAGCCCGGCTGGGGCTGCCTTTTCTTGTTCTTGTCGCCTTCCGGAAAACTAATTCGTGGTGGCCTTGTGATGCACAGGCGGCTTGTGGGCGGGAGCTGCTTTGGTCAACAGGGCGCCCTTTTCCATGGTCATGACAAACGGGCTCGGGGTGTAGGAGTCAGGCGTGCCCTCAAAATCCAAGGTGGCGCCTTCCTTCGGCATCAGTCGGGGGGGAATGGTGCCCGTTGGCTTAAGGATGATATCGGCCCTCTTCTGGTCGATGTCGTCTTCGCTGCCGGCAATCTGCAACTCGTCCGGAGAGGCCTGAATCACGACTCCCTCCATCTGCAGAGTCTTGCCTTTGATGGCCTGCCAAACTTTATCGACATCTTCGGGCGCACCCGCGGAAAGACACAGTTCCCACTCCGCGAAGCTCAGATCCTTGGGCTCTTTCGTCTTCATCAGTTCGGTGCACTGCTGGGCCGGGGTGGGCGGCACGTACTGAGCGATGGTGAATCCTGCAGGGGGCTCGGGCGCGCTCTTGGCCGCGGCCAGCACGTCGGTCCAGCCCTGATCGGAACCATGATACTTGGTGTAGACGCTCTTGCCGTATGCCTGGATCTGGGCTTGCCCGGCGCCAGAGGCCAGATCGGCAGCGCGGGCGATGAAGAACAGGCCGTTGACGTAATCGGGGGGAGTCGCCGTCAAGTAGGCCAGAGCCAGCGGGTAGACGTTCTCCAGATTGTTGGGGTCACCTACGACCGCAGCGCGCAGATATTTCTGCGCGTCGGGCAAATTCTTCAGCTGCAGCGCTGAGAATCCCGCCACGCTGTTCAGCAGGTTGCTCATCTGCGCATTCTGCTTCGCGAAATCGGCATCCTGCATGCCGTCCGGCTTGGCCATTTTGGGAAGAGCATCGAGACCGTGGGTCGCATGCTGCAGCGCGTCCGGCCATTTCTGGGCGGCGCGTTCGGTATAGGCCAGTACCACCAGCGCCCGAACATTGTCCGGTGCAATGGCTAGCAACCGGTTTGCCGTCTCGCCGACCTTGGCTGCATTGCCCGTCTTTTGATAGGCACCCATCAAGGTCTCGAGCGCGTCTACCTTCACCACGCTGTTGGGGAACTGCACCAGAAAGGACTCTAGTGCGCTGATCTCGGCAGTCGGATCTTTCTCCTGGATGGCGGCCATGTAGGCGTTGTATTCGGCGGGATCCTTGATGACCGGCGCCTGCGATGCAGACGCCCCGGGCTGCGCCTGCGGCGCTGCCGCGACCGGGGCCACAGCAACTAACGCAAGCACAATTGCCAATGCACTCATCTTCATTCGAATGGCTCCTTGAAACTCTTGGGAAATCAGCGACGACACTCTTACCCAGGCAATCCCTCGAATCCCGCTCACCTGGATTGTCATAGACACGGGCGCCGCACGCCCATGCGGCGGGTCCGGAAAACCCAGCGCCCCCTCACCACTGTAACCCCAAGGCAGCCAAATGACGGTGTTCCCGGTGTGCGGGATTATAAGTATGTAATCCGCCTATGGCAAGGGCCGCTTTACTTTATCGGGTACCCAACTTGTAAGATGCTTGCAGGCGGCGGCCGGGGGATCGAGCAACCGAGCCCCGCACACTGGGGAGGATTAGCGATGACCAGGGGATCGCGCGAGAAACCGCTGGCCGGTCAGGTGGCGGTCGTAACCGGTGCGGGACGCGGCATCGGCGCTGCCATCGCGAGAACCCTTGCCGCCATCGGAGCCCAGGTCCTGCTGTGCGGGCGTACTCGGAAAACGCTGGAAACGACTGCCGAAGCCATTGCTCGGGCCCAAGGCCAGGCGGAGGTGGCAGTGTGCGACGTGGCCGATCTCAACTCGGTCGAGGCCCTCGCCGGCCAGGTGGAGCGCACTCTAGGCCGGGTGGATATTCTGGTGAATAACGCCGGAATTGGAGGTTTTGGAGGTCCCTTACACGAGCTTGCTCCCATCAACTGGGACCAGATCCTCAATACGAATTTGCGCGGTGTCTACTATATGGTCCGCAGCCTTGCTCCCATCATGATCCGCGCGAAAACCGGACACATCATCAATATCTCGTCGCTCGCGGGAAAGAATGCCTTACCGAACGGCGCGGCCTACGCCGCGTCCAAGTGGGGACTGAATGGCCTGAGCTATTCCGTGGCCGAGGAGCTGCGCAGTCACAACATCCGCGTCTCGGTCCTCTGCCCTGGGTCGACGCACACCGAGCTGACGCCGCACACCGGCAAAGACGCTGCCAAGATGCTCCAGCCGGATGACATCGCACACGTTGTCGTTATGTTGGTCACGCAGGCCCCCCAATCGTTCGTCAGCGAGGTCCTCTTGCGACCGACCTTGAAGCCGTAACCCGGCGTGGCTTTCAGCATGACCTCGGATTCCGTGGGACGGCGAGGCACGGTGCCGCCCGGCAAACTGCGTTTCCGAATTCATGATGTTCCGCGTAGGATGCTTCGATCTTCGAGCTCGATGTTCTATCAAAGGAGGTGGGTGAAGATGTCTCCCTGGATACAGAAATCAGCCCTCGCCTGCATGACGGTGGTGGCGGTCTCACTCGCTCTACCCGCAGCCCCCGCCCAGCAACCGCCAGAGCGGGTTATTCCCCAATCCGACACCAGTTTCGTCGACGGTGATGGCACGGCGCATGTCACCCGCGTGGTTCCCGTTCCTACCACGATCAGTCCCGAAGCGGAAAAAGTTGTTGCCCGGCAGATGTCCGACAGTCCGCCGCCCCGGTCTCTCGCCGAAAACCGAGCTCACACCGATGCTTGGCAAACCAGAGCCGGAGCGGAATCGCGCGCGATTTACCCGGTGAACATCGTCAATGACACCATCGCGGGGATACCGGTGCGAATCGTCACCCCGCTGACTATTCCTCCAGATAAAGCCAACCGCGTTCTACTTAACGTTCACGGCGGCGGCTTTATCGTGGACTCCGGTTCGCTGACCGAAACGATCCCGCTGGCCAATCTCACCCGAACCAAAGTGGTTGCCGTGTTGTACCGGCTGGCGCCCGAACATCCCTTCCCTGCCGCGGTCGACGATACCGTCGCGGTATNNACGACACCGTCGCCGTGTACAAGGAGCTCTTGAAGACCTACCGGCCACAGAATATTGGACTGTACGGAACCTCGGCGGGCGCGATCTTGACCGGTGAAGTGGCGTCCAAACTAAGGCAGCTCAATCTCCCGCTCCCTGCCGCCCTGGGAATTTTTTCCGGCCTTGGCGACTTCAGCCGGCAGGGCGATTCCGCGGCGATATACGGTCTTTCCGGATTGGCAGGACCCTTAGGCCCGCCGAAAGAGCTGCCGGGCCGGGAGTATGTCGCTTCCACCAACCCAGGGGACCCCGATCTTTCACCTCTATACGCAGACCTCCGGGGTTTGCCCCCAACGTTATTTCTCACCAGCACGCGCGATCTACTGCTCAGCGGCACGAGCATCCTTCACCGGGCGTTCCTGAAGGCGGGTGTGGACGCCCAACTGGTGGTGTTCGAGGGACTAGCGCACGCATTCTGGAACGATCCCGGTCTGCCGGAGTCAAAGGATGCAGACCAACTTATGGCTGATTTTTTTGATAAGCATTTGGGGAAGTAGCAGGATCTCAGTCCGCGAGTCGAGTTACCCCTTGCAGCGGTCTCGAGCATGACCACGAGCGCTTCGCGGCGGTCTTCGGCTCAAGCGCAATGTCGCCCGGAGCAGCCGATTCATTTCTTGAACAGATTCTCAAACGCTTGCCGCGCGTCGCTCGGCCGCGCCATGGCTGGAGTCGAGGTTTCCTTTTCGACGCGGACGCTCATCGAATAGAACTCACATGCATTGCGCGCGTCTTTGCGCGCAATGCGCTCCGGAATCGGCTGCGTGCACTCGAACCGGCTAGAGGGATCAAAGTAAGAACACTGCTTGCAGGAATGTAGATCGAAGCCGCACTTCGGACATTTGCCGATGGGCTCGCTGACCGATTGCAGCACGGTGCCACATTGAGCGCAGCGGCAAACCGTATGCCGCCCAGGCATCTGCACCGGCCGCGGCCCAAAGGTATCGTCTTTCTTCTTCGCCGGTCCTTCGGCCGGCTTTTGCCGCGGTTTGTCTTCGCGGTCCTGGTATCCATGCTGCCGATACTTCATGTCGTAGTCTGCCCCTCGGGACATTGTCCTCCGTGCCGGCGTTCCCCACAAGTCCACTCCCTTCCCCCCGGCGAAGAATCGGCCGCAACCTTGCCGCGCATCTTGACCCAACACCTTGGTGCCGCATCAAGGCCTTCGATCGTTGCCTCGCATCGTGGCCCTGCAGCATCGACCGCACCGGGGTCGCCCCGGAATTGTGTTTCCCCAAACCGAGTGCTACCATCCGTAGTGGCGGCATTGATCGCTGGAGGTAGTTCTATGTCGGAAAGAGATAGCAGCAATGGCTTGTTGTGGTTTCTTGCCGGGCTCGGAATCGGCGCCGCGGCCGGTATTCTGTACGCTCCGCGCTCAGGCAGCGAAACCCGTGAGGCGTTGCGCTCTCGGGCGGAAGAGGGCCGCGATTACGTGCGCAATCGGGCGCGCGAGGCTCGCGAACAGGCTGCAGAATGGGCAGACCGCGGCCGCGACGTATTGAGCCAGCAGAAGGAGCAATTCCGCTCTGCGTACGAGGCCGGGCGGCAAGCCTACCACGAGGCCACGATCAAAGAGGGTGGTCCGGCTCAGAATCTGTAGCGCTCTTCGCGTTATTCCCCGGCTCCAATCTGCTACCGCAGGGTAAGGGTTATGGAACTGACAATTTTCATCGCAGTCACTTCGGCGGCCGTGGTTCTCCAGGCGTGTGTTCTGCTGGCGATGTACCTGACCATGCGCAAGACCAGCGCTAAGTTTGAAGCACTGGCGGAGGAAGTGCGCACGAAGGTTCTGCCGACTGCGGAGATCGCATATTCCATGCTGGTCGAGTTGCGCCCCAAGGTCGAGAGCCTGATCGCCGACGTCAGCGAATCGACCGCCATGGTTCGCACGCAACTGGGACGGCTCGATGCCACGGTGAGCGATGTCGTCGACCGCGCCCGCCTGCAAGTGATTCGAGCCGATGACATGCTGAGCCGAACGCTTGACCGGGTGGAACAGACCACGGAGATGGTGCACAGCAGCGTGATCTCCCCGATCCGCCATGTCGCAGGAATGATCCAGGGCTTGACCGCGGGGCTCGAATATCTGGTAGGCGCGCGGCGACGCCGACGCGACGGAGCCGCCGTCCCGCAGGACGAAATGTTCATCTAGCGGCCTGGGATGGGAACGAAAAGGCAGCGCTTCCGGTGCTGCCTTTTCTGTTGCGGCCTGACTCGACCTCCGGCCTTACTTTTCGCCGACCTCGAGAATCATCTGGGTTCCTGCGTCCAAATGAACGTTCTGACTTTGCGAGCGAATCACCGACCCGCGCGCCGAACTGTTGGCGGCGGAATCCAAGGAAATTCCTTTGAGACCGATCGCTCCGTGGCTGCTCGAGGAGAGGGCCCCGGAGGCCGAAGAAGCTCCTTCGAGCGTCCCCGGCCTGAGAGAGCCCACCGCGCTGCTGGTATTCATCAGGGTTCCGCCGGTCGTTCCGACCGCGCGGCCCGACCCGGCAAGGGCGCCACCAGCTGCGTTTCCGCCCGAGGCCCTGGCCCCGGTGCTCCCCGCGGCGATCATCGAATTGTCGTTCTGGTCGGCGGGGCTAGAAGCTTCGGGACTGGCGATTGCCTGAATCGACGCCGCTAGCGGCACTTCGCGTCCATCCTTCAGCACCGCATAGTCAAAGACGATTCCCACCTCCGACTCCGATTCTGTCTTGGAGAAGGCCTTGACCTCGGTTACATGCCCCACGATCTTCGATCCTTTGGGCAGCACGACTTGCCCGTCCGATCTCACATTTTCGGTCGTCTTCGCCATCACCTCATCCCCCGGCTTCGAGTGGCGTGCATCGACCGGTTTTGCGAGCGTCGCGTGAATGGCGCTGCCCGCGGCGACCGTAGACGGCTGGCTGGTTCCGCTCGCCCCGCCCTGGACGCCGGCGCCTGGGGTCTGTGACGGCTCGGGCGCGCCGGATGCATTGGCGGATGCCGCTGCGCCGGTGGAAGCCGAATCGCTCGCCTGCCCGTGGACCGAGCTCTGTCCCAATGAGATCGCAGCCAATAGGGCGGGCGTGCACATCGCAATAAAGACCTTGTTCATGAGGTTTGTTTCTCCTTTTTTGAGGGTCGCGCCACAACCTAATTCCGATCCAGCTTGGCATTCGGAATCGCTCTCGGCTAGATACCAAAGGACGCTTTTCCACTGTGGCGTTGGGGCAAGGGGATATCTGATGGTTGGGCGGGTTACGCAAGTAATACCGCCTGCCTCGATTCGACCTGGCGCAGAGAGGGCGGGCATGAGCATGAATTCATGAACATGACTCAAAGAAACGCTCCTCGAAGCCGGTTCGTTTTCGTCACGATTGTGCAATACGACAGCTCCGCAAAGTGACCGCGAACAATTCGTACAGAATTCGACAAGGCGTTTCCCGCGCAAGCGACGCCGGGGTGGGGCGACGACCTGGGAGTTCAGTTCCAGATGGATATTGGCAGTGCCGGGGCGCAAATCCCGGAGTGGTTGGATCGGGGCACTCTCACCACGCGGTAAGGAATTCACTCCAGCGATGGCATGGGCTCCGGACCGGTTCCCGGAATGGCAACCCTAGGGCGGAGAACCGGAGGCGGCGCTGGGCGCTCCCTATTTTCTTGCTGGCTTTCGCCGGTTCAGAAGCTACTCTCCGAGCACCCGCAAAATCATCCGGGTTCCGCTATCTAAGTGCACATTGCGGCTCAGCGAAACGATCAGCGATTCCGGAGCAGAGTTCGGGACCGAGCTCAACGCCAATCCCCTGATCCCGAAGACGCCGTGACTGCTCGAGATAAGCTCGCCCGAGGAAGCCCCGACCGGGTCGAGGTTCGTTGCCTGCCGAATATTCCCGGAAGCATCCACCGGCTTCGCGGTTGAGTTCGTGTCCGCGCCGGATATCTCGTCCCTTCCGTTGAATTGGCTCGGCGCTCCTTCGACCGGTACGGGAGGCGCTCCATTTTCGTTCGCGTCTGCCATCAAATGGCTGCTACCCCGATCCTCGACATTGGCGTCGGCCGCAGCCAGCGCCTGAATCGAGACCTGTAGCGGAATCTCGTGCCCATCCTTCAGCACGGCGCGGTCAAACCTGATTCCCAAGACCGACTGTGATTCGTCCTTCGCTTTGGCCCGCACTTCGGTGACATAGCCGACGAGCTTCGAGCCTTTCGGAATCACGATTTTTTGTTGCTTGGAGTTCACATTCTCCATCGTCCTGGCCAGGACTTCGTCGCCCGCATGATTTTTGCGCGCATCGACCGATTTCTCCAGGCTCGCGCGAATCGTGATCCCCCTGGCCAAGGGGCTCAGGACGGGCGGCTGATTTTCCGGTTGCGCGGGCTGGCGCGGTTCTCCCCGCGAGCGGACTCGGACATCCGACGGATTACCCGGCAGTGAAGTGTTATCCGACCCCTCGCCGCTGACTTGGGCTTCGGTCGGAGCCAGCCCTGCTGCTAGCAAGATGGCTGCCGCAAGAAAGAAATTAAATCTTCTGTTCATGGGCGCTCTGCCTGCGGATGACCAGGTACTGCAATGAGGCCCCGACCTTCAGGCGATCCAGCCGCCGCCCACTACGACATCCCCGTCGTAAAACACCGCTGCCTGACCCGGCGTGATGGCGCGTTGCGGCTGATCGAAGCGGACCAGGATTTCGTCCTCCCCCGAACGCTCGACGTTCGCCGCTGCTGCCTCATGGCGGTGGCGAATCTTCACCATGACTCGCATCGGCTCCGGCAGATCCTCCGCGGCGATTAAATTCGTTCGCTGCACCCGCAGACTGCGCGAATAGAGATTTTCCTGGTCACCGACAATGACCTGCCCAGTATCTCCCTTGATCTCGAGCACGTACAGTGGCGAACCGGTAGCCACTCCCAGGCCCTTGCGCTGCCCTACGGTAAAGTTGTGCACGCCGGAGTGCTCACCCATCACTTTCCCGTCCGTCGAGACCAATTCTCCGGCCGTCTCGGGCAGCGAATCGCCGCGCTCCGCCAGGTAAGCCTCCAGGAACTTCTTATAGTCGCCGCCGGGAACAAAACAGATTTCCTGCGAGTCCGGCTTTTCCGCTAGGGCCAGCCCATGGCGGCGGGCCAGTTCGCGTACCTCGGGTTTGGTCATTTCTCCCAAAGGAAATAAGGTGCGGCTCAACTGCTCCTGGGTCAGGCCGAACAAGAAATAGGTCTGATCCTTCGATCGATCGGCCGGCCGCTTGAGCAACCAGCGTCCTCGCGGCTCATCAAATTCCACGCGGGCATAGTGCCCGGTCGCCAGCGCATCCGCTCCAATTTGCCGAGCGACAATCAGTAACTGATCAAACTTCAAGTGATTGTTGCATAAGCTGCAAGGAATCGGGGTGCGCCCTGAAAGATACTGCTCCACGAAAGGCCGCACCACGTCACGCTCAAAACGCTCTTCCTGGTTCACCACGTAGTACGGGATTCCGATGGTTTCCGCCACTCGTCTGGCGTCGTACACATCGTCGAGCGAGCAACATCGTCCCTGCACCGCTTCCGGCATACCCTCGTGCCCAGCCAGGCGACGCTGATTCCAGAGCTGCAGAGTCAAGCCAACTACTTCATGCCCCTCCGCGCGCAGCATGGCCGCTACGGCAGAGGAGTCGACCCCTCCCGACATGGCAACCGCAATGGTCTTGAGAGATGGCATAAAACGAAACGCTTCGAGGTGAACGGCTACGAGTGAATCGCCTTGTTATTGTAAACCGGGGATAACTNNCAAACCGATCGCGAATTCCTCTTCCTCTGCCGTATTCTGCTTGCCCAGACTAAAGCGCAGACTGGCACGAGCCCGTTCCGGACGTAGACCCATCGCGGTGAGCACATGCGAAGGCTCAATCGCCCCCGAGGAACAAGCTGCGCCGCTCGACACTGCCAGGCCCTTCAAGTCGAGCG
>PKYX01000442.1:4228-10271 GCA_003132825.1 Acidobacteriaceae bacterium | reverse complement strand
CGCAAAAACTCTCCTTCGAGCGGCCGCCCGTCAACGTCAAGGCGCACGGTTTGAGTTAGGTTGCCCTGCGCAACCGCCGCGATGGCCCGAGTGACTTCGGTGGTTGGCCGGAGCAGATCCTCGACCAGCGTGTTAATCGAGATCTCCATCTCGCCCCAGGAACCTCTCGACTCGTGAAAGCGCGTACGTTCCCGGGTTCTTCCCTCTTTGCCGACGGCTTGCCCTACCCGTTTCAGTTCCTCCGCCATTTGCTGGTTGGCGGCAACAATTTCGTTGAAGGTGTCGGCGATTTTGCCGGCTAGTCCGGTCCATGAGCCGGGCAGCCGCACGGAAAAGTTTCCGTCACGCACGGTCTGCAGGCTCGCGAGTATGGCGGCGAAATCGGCGGACGAAGATTCCGCCACAGCGCTCGAATGCCCGTTATTCTTCTCGGCTGCCGGGTCTTGACCCTCGAGATCGAGGTTTGCCGCCGCCGCGGCACGGTCACTTCGCTTCATAATGGTCTCCCAGAAAACGCAGCTGGAAATGGGTACAGCCGATTTGTGGTGGGTTTCTTTTCACACCTCTGCCCGATCCATGACGGCCCGGTTTTGGCGACACAGGTCCATCGGGCTCGAAGCACCTTCAGCATGCGGAGAAAAAGCCAGCAAGAGAATGTCAACGCCACCACGGAATCAAACCTAGCCACCGATCGCAACAGCCAAACTTGATAGCGTGCGAAGCGTCCAGGCCGTGCGGGACGCCCTACTAATGCTCTTTTCTTATCACAGCGGCTACGGCCCTCGCTCTAGGGTCTTTACTGTATAGACGCCCTGGTGGGTGCTGTACGTAGCCACGTAAGTGCTTCGGAGGTTTGGGGCTGGGCGGGGGAGCGATCGGAAATGAAACCCCGGCGGGTTCGCCCGGGGTTATCAGCGCTTGCTGCAATCAACTTTTTGGGGCTGGAATGTGCGCTCTTTGTTCGACCATCCGGGCGTCTGCTTCCTCGCCGCCTCGCCATCGGGGCCGCAGCCGAGGACCCTATTCTAGGCTCCAGAACGTGTCAGGTCCGTGGCGAATGTGATGACAAATAGCAACAAGAGAAGGAACAATAGGAGTTTTGCGATTCCTGCTGCCGCGAGAGCCGCGCTGGTGAGGCCGAAAGCCGCAGCCACAATCGCGCCCAACAAAAACAGTAATGCCAAGTTCAACATGGTGTCTTCCTTTGAGGATGAAGTAATCCGTCTCCGTCCCATTTCTCGCCTCAAATCCGCTTCCGCCCCAATTTCCAGGTCGGCAGGATAAAGGGCTGCGCCGGCAATGACGATCCGGCCAACCCTGTGGGCGGAAAACAAATTTCGTGTATCCGAGACGCGAAATCCGAAAACAGGCGAGAAGGAAGACCATAAGGAAGAGAAAAAAGCAAAAAGAATGTCGAACGTCGCCCGCCTGCACCCGCCCTAATCCTCCACCTCCGGGCGGGCAGCTCACCGTCATGGTCGCGGTCATCGCTCAGGCATGTCTCAAGCGAATCTACAGCGTGAACCGGATAGAACGAGCCTGACGAAGGCCGCTAGAGTTGACGAGAAGCAAAACGTCCTGGTGCTCAGATTGAGCACAGAAGAGGGAGGTTGGAGAGATGAAACTAGAAAACTTGGCGTGGAAGCAATACCTCCTGGCGCTCAGCACTGTGGTTTTGATTCTGGCTAGCGTGAGCTGGGCCGCGGATACTGATCCGGACCACACTGACATTGGCAAGCGAATTGAGAAGTCGGCGGAGGTTCTCAATGAAATCATGGCAACTCCTGACAAAGCGATTCCTGATGGGGTTATGGAGCATGCCAAATGCATCGCTGTTATACCCTCGGTAATCAAGCTTGCCATCGGCTTCGGCGGTGAACATGGCAAGGGAGTGGCGACCTGCAGAACCGACAGGGGCTGGAGCGCTCCCGCTCCGATTACGATCACGGGCGGCAGTTGGGGCCTGCAACTCGGCGGACAGGCGGTCGATCTGGTACTAGTGGTAACCAATGACCAAGGGATGCAGCACTTGCTTTCGAGCAAGTTCAAGCTGGGAGCGGACGCTTCGGCTGCGGCTGGGCCGGTCGGTCGTGATGCGGCGGCCGGTACGGACTGGAAGATGAGAGCCGAAGTGTTGACTTATTCTCGGGCTCGCGGGATTTTCGCTGGTATCGATCTCAGCGGTGCCGCGATCACTCAGGATAGGGACGAGACCGCTATTCTCTACGGCAAAATGATTCCCTTCGAAGCGATTCTCGGGGGCCGGGCTCCGGCGCCAGCGGGCAGCGAACCTTTCCTCAGCGCGGTGAGGAGATACTCCCATCAATCGCGAGAGCAGAGCCAGTCGGTTCCACCATCCCAGTAAGCGCCTTGCAGAGTTAAGACGCGCTGGCTACTGACGGTCAGACCCAAGGCGGGCCTGACCGTTTTTCTGTTTGCAGGGTCTCCCGAAGATCATCTCCTGAAACCCATGCAGCACGGAGGTCCAGAGTCGATCCGAGCTCAGCCAGTCGATCCCGTCCCGTGGTTTGGTCAGGCGGGATGATTGCAGTTCTCGGCCCGGGGATGGGCTGGGAGGTACAGCGTCAAACACGGGTCGGTAGGGCGTTAACCCGATGGGAGGATCAGGATGAGTCGAATAGTCTGCCGTGTTGACGAAGAGATACGAGTCTCGGAGCCAGTCCGGCCGCGGGCGCGAGCATGCTGTGACCGGGAGACCCGACCATGCACCGGCTTCGCGCGCCAGGTGACTTCTGCATCAACGGAGCAAATCGCATGTCAACTATTCTGATCGTCCTCCTGGTGTTACTCCTGGTCGGTGCCTTGCCCACATGGCCGTATAGCACAGGTTGGGGTTACTACCCGAGCAGCGGCCTGGGTTTGGTGGTTGTCGTCGTGCTTGTTCTGGTACTGCTAGGTCGGATTTAACGCAAGCGCCCGTCAACCCAAGGGCCAGGAAACACCGTGAAGAAAACCAAGAATATGGGTGGGCGGGCGGCAAAGACTATGGTGATGAGATCTGCGGGCGAGCGTAGGGATCATCCGCAGCGGCAGGCTGCGAATTTCACGACTGGCTAGGCCGGTCGGTGTGAATGATTTCCCTGTGCTCGTCCAAAGCTTCGAGGATCTGATCGACGAGCGAGGCTACTTTCTCGGAGTCAGGTTCTTGAGCCGCAGCCGCGCACAGTGCGCGCCAATGTTTTTCAGTGCCTTCAGCCATTCCTCTTTCCATTGCTCTAAGCTCCTGGCCCCGGAGTGAGGCTGCATGGCTGAAAGCAACTACGATGCCAGAACGTTAAGTCATTGACCGCCAAGGGACGGCAGGCGGACCGCCGCGTGTAAATCTTGCTCATGTGGCGGAATAAAAGGGGCACTCCTCCACTGATCTCCCGTTCGAAAATACCCCTGGGACGCTGCGGTTCTACGAACTCCACCAAGACTTTCTAGGACAAAGGCCCGATGGCGGCTCATTCCCTGCTTCCTTATCGTGGTCGGAGATCCAGTCGGGAGTGGGCGCGCGGGACAGGTTTTTGTCGTTCCCTGTCTTTAGACTCTACCGAAGCGGAACGGCTGACAGGCGAGTCACGGCCCCCATTCCCGCTGGACTATTTCTTACCGTGAGGAAGCGCGAAAGCTGGAAATCCGAGGGGCGTGCGGAAAAAGCGACATCTGTTGCGTGCGGAAACATATTTCCCGGCTTAAGCGTCAACCCGCAGCAGAAACACTAGCAGGCTGAGCGGATCTCTCGAAAGGTATCGTCACAGAAATCAAGGTCCCCGAGGCGCTCGATTCAACTTCGAGTTGACCGCCTAACTCGCGCATGCGTTCCCGCATTCCTGCCAAGCCGATACCAACATTCGCGCCGTTTCGACGAAAACTCTCCAGTAGCTCGCGGGGAATGCCTTTTCCGTGGTCTCTCACCCGAAGTATGACCTGATCGGCAGAAAGCTTCATGCTGATCTCCGCTTTCGAACTACCGGCGTGGCGGTGAATGTTGGTCAGGCTTTCCTGCAAAACACGGAAGAGCCCGAGCTCGACCGGCCTCGGCAAGCGGCCGATCTCCGGGGGAAAGTCCAACCGGATTTGAATTCCGCTGCGTTGCGCAAATCCGTCCAGGTACCAGGTCGCGGCGCTCGAAAACCCGGCTTCGTCCAAAAGCGGCGGGTGCAGTAGATGCGAAATCGTCCGCGTCTCCGCGATCGACTGGTCCAAAAGAGAGATTGCTTCTGATAAGAGTCGGTCGTCAGACTGGGCGCGGGAGAACATGTCCAGATTCATTTTCACTCCCGCCAGGTACTGTCCGAGCGAGTCGTGAAGCTCTCGCGAGAACTTGCGGCGTTCCTCATCTTGCAGCTGCAGCAAGCGGCCGGTGAGACGGCGCAAAGATTCTTCGCTGACCCGCGCCGCATGCTCGGCTTGCTCCCGCGCCTCAAGTTCGCCGGAGAGCAGCCGATAGTGCACGGAAAACAATAGCAAGGCGAGGATGAATGCTGCCGTCAGCAGAACCACCACCAGGAGGAACCGCCGGCGCGAAACCTGGGTCCGGATATTCAATCGCTGTTGTTCCTCATCTCGCATCAGCTGCATCGTGGAAGTCAAGTCGGCGGACAGTGGTATGCCCCGGCGCTTGATATCGCTCTGACCGGTGTCATCCTGGGGCCGTGTCTTGCGAAGATCGATGGATTCGCGGAACAGGGCGAGTCGGTTGGATGCCACCACTTCGAAACGTGAGCAAAGATACTGCTGCCGCGGATTGTCGCTGGTCAGTTCGCGCAAATGTCGAATGTCTTCGGAAACCTGAGGAACCGCAAGCTCAAAGTCGCGCTCGAAATCATCGTTTCCGGTGGTGAGGTAGCCATTGCACGCACGCCCGGCTCTCACCACGGCGGCATCCACCTCGGCCAGTGCGATCCTGACGTCATAGGTGTGAACCAGCCACTTTTCACTCTCCAAAAGACGGAAGATGGTGAAATAGACCGCCAGGCCGCTCAGAGAGAGCAGGAGCACAGCCGATCCAAATGCCAGTTGCGCTTTGGTGGGCGAGGTCATGGTTTTTCTGATCATGGTTTGTCGTGCTCTGGATCGCAGGCACGATTCTGTGATTCCAAGGTCGAGTTCGGCGCGCCTGCCGCCTGCGGTTCGCGTTTGTCTAGTTCGCTCGCGAGCTGCGCCAGCCTCTGCGGGTCTCTCTCAATGGTCGCGATCCGGCGAAGCTCGCTCCATTGTTGATCCAGCTTCTCGGCCATCCTTTGCCTTCTAACCCGCGAAGACGTGAGCAAGTTGCGACAATTCCTGGACGCCGAACCAGGGGCGCGGTTCATGACGCCACCTTATTCGGATTCCCGGTTGGCAATGTGCCCTCGCTGTCGGCGAGGACGCGAAGCCTTCGGAGGGCGTCGGCGATGGTTGGCTGCTCGGCGTTAGAACCAGGGGCGGACGGTCGTAGCTCTTCCAGTCGTTGCTCCATCGCCTTTTCCGCCGCCGCGATCCGCTGCCCTAATGGTTCCGGGCGAAGCTCGAGCAGAGCCGCCTGATAAAGTTGCTGCCCCGGAAGATTCATTGTCGAATCCCTTCGCGTCTTCCCCGTCTCGCTGGCAGCATACCGCCCCTGCTAAGAAACGGGAGGAATATTGCGGGAGCAGGGCTATCGCAGCCGAAAACAAACCAGCGCAGTACGCAAAAGCCTCGGACATTCCTGCCCGCACGATAAAATATCTGGCGAATAATAAAACAATAATTGACAATCTTAGAGACGAATAGTATAGGTATCTGCAATTCTACCTTTATGGTATGGACAAAGAAGATGAGCGAAGAAAAAAGCCTGGAAAATCAGAACCACCCTTTGAAATACGACCGGGTAGTGGTGGCCGACATTCGACGGAGCCGGCGGGGAAAGCACCACGAACTGGTGCGGGGAATCTTCGAGGACTTGGAAACCTTGCCCCCGGGTTCGGCAATGAAAATTCCGCTCGGCAAAGTGGACGGAACTTCGTTGGCCAATCTGCGATCGGCGGTCCATCGCGCATCCACCTCAAAAGGTTTG
>PKYX01000442.1:0-4216 GCA_003132825.1 Acidobacteriaceae bacterium | reverse complement strand
CTGGACTCCCCGAGATCGATCCGAGCCGGAAACGAAACTACAGGATCCGCTGTATTCTTGGGCAAATAGCAATCTGCTAGTGTGGCGGATCGCTGGCCGAACTCACCGCTGGGCATGGAGATCCTGGCCAGTGATGGAGTCCGCGACCGAAGAACGAAGCCATTCTCGAGGAGGATCGAAATGAGTACCGCCGGCGGTCCGGCCTGCGATGTGACCTCACTCGCGCCCCTGGCGCCTTGGCACGACTACGAGCAGCCCGCTCATGTGGTCCAGTTTTACGCCGAAGACAGCTTTCTGCTCGATAAGTTGAGCCGGTTCGCAGGCACTGCCTTGGGCGCCGGGGATAGCGCGGTGGTGATCGCGACCAAGGCACACCGGGATGGACTCGCCCAGCGGCTGCGCGCGCGAGGTTTTGATCTGACCATGGCCCGACTGCGAGGCCAGTACGTCGCGCTTGACGCGGCCGAAACTTTATCAGAGTTCATGGTCGATGGATGGCCGGATGAGGGGCGTTTCACTACCTTGATGGGCGATGTGATCGCAAAAGTGGCGGTCGCCCATGGGAATGAGCAGCCCCGGGTTGCCGCGTTCGGGGAAATGGTCGCGCTTTTGTGGGCGGAAGGAAAGCCTGAGGCTGCGATCCGTCTCGAACAGCTTTGGAACACGTTGGCGAAAACCCGAGCCTTCTGTCTCTACTGCGCCTACCCCATGTCCGGTTTCAATCATGAGGAGCAGGGCAAACTGCTGCTGAAAATCTGCGCGGAACACTCGCGCGTAATTCCCGACGAGAGCTACACGGAGCTGATCAGTGAAGACCAACGCCTGCGCAGCATTGCTCAGCTGCAGCAAAAAGCACAGGCGCTCGAGACCGAGATGGCAGAACGCAGGCTGGTGGAGGAAAAACTCCGGCGCAACCAGGCCGAACTGGAATCTCTGGTGGAGCAGCGCACCGCCGCGTTGCGGCAGCTTTCCTCGCGGCTGCTCAGCTTGCAGGACTCGGAGCGTCGCCGAATTGCCCGCGAGCTCCACGATAGCCTGGGCCAATATCTGGTTGCGCTAAAGCTCAACGTAAACCTGCTCAAGCAGGCGCCGGCCCGAGCCGAATTGTGGTCGCAATCGGAAGAGTTGATGGAACAATGCATCGGTGAAGTTCGCACGCTCTCCTATCTGTTGCACCCTCCTACCATGGATGCGGTGGGGGTGGTATCGGCCGCACGGTGGTACGTCGAGGGCTTTGCCCGGCGCAGCGGACTCAAGATCGCGATAGACGCGCCCACAGATCCGGTGCGTTTGCCGGACCCCGTCGAACTGGCGCTGTTCCGCGTGCTGCAAGAAGCCTTGACCAACGTGCATCGGCATTCCGGCGCCACCGAGGCAGACATTCGAATCTTCCGCTCCTCCGGACAGATCACCTTGCAAATCAAGGATAATGGACGCGGCATGCAGCCAGAAATGCTCCATTGTTTTCGCGAGACGGGAGCGGGGATGGGCGTCGGACTGATCAGTATGCAAGAGAGGGCGCGGGAGCTCGGAGGGACTTTTCAGATCGCATCGGACGGCACGGGCACATCGCTCTCGGTTACCGTCCCCTTGCCATACGAGACCGCCCCATCGCAGCACGGGGCAACCCGCTGTGAGGGCGTGAAATAGCGTCGAGACGGCGGCGAATAGGCTGCTTTGGTCTCTCCTCGAGAGCTGAAGGTTATTAAGGTTGCTTATGACGGTACGAATCTTGGTCGTCGACGACCACCCGGTTGTCCGGCATGGGTTGCGGACTTTACTCGGGGAGAATCCTGAATGGGAGATTATCGACGAAGCGGAGGACGGACAGGAAGCTGTGGATAAGGCGGCTCGCCTGAAACCCGACGTCGTGGTTCTCGATATCACGATGCCGCGCATGAGCGGGCTGGAAGCGTGCCGTGTCATCCGCAGGACGGTGCCGGAGTGCGAGGTTCTGATTGTGACGCAGCACGATTCTCCGCACATGATTCGCGAGGCTCTCGAAGCGGGAGCCAGGGGCTATGTGGTGAAGTCCAACGCGGCGCGTGATCTGCTGGCGGCGGTCGAGGCCGTGAGCCAGCATCGGTCGTTTACGGCAGTGAACCCAAGTAGTGGGAATACTCGCTAAGTAGTGGGAATACTCGCTGAAACGCGGGTGACGGGCTGAGTCGGATAGGGATTTTCAACCAGAGTCCTGAACTTCGCTTTTAACTTTATCCCGGAGGTGAGGCAGTGAAAGTACGAATCCTGATCGCGGACGACCATGAAGTTGTACGGCGCGGCCTGTGTACGCTTCTGCAATCACACGACGGTTGGGAGATCTGTGGTGAGGCGACCGACGGGCGCGATGCGGTGGAGAAGGCTAAGCTATTGAAGCCCGACGTCGTAATTCTCGATGTCGGGATGCCGAATCTTAACGGCCTGGCAGCCACCCGCCAACTGACCCAACACAATCCCGGCTGCAAGGTCATCGTGCTGACCATCACCGATTCAGACCAGGTCATCCGCGAGGCTCTGGATGCGGGGGCCCGGGGGTTTGTGCTGAAATCGGACGCCGCTCGCGACCTGGTCTCCGCCGTCGAAGCGCTGCAGCGCAACCGGATGTTCTTTACCCCCCGGGTCAACGACATGGTGCTGGCCGGTTTCCTGGACAAGGGGCGACGGGGATCGACGAGCGAGCCACCCAGCCTGCCGAAACTGACCGCCCGGGAGCGGGAGGTGATTCAGCTTCTGGCCGAAGGAAAAAGCTCAAAGGAAGTCGCTGCGATGCTCAACCTGAGCACCAAGACGGCTGAGACCCATCGCAGCAATATCATGCGCAAGCTGGGGTTTCACTCCATCCGAGATCTGGTGATCTATGCGGTGCAGAACAACATCATCCAGGTACAAGTGCCGTCGCACCTCGAAAGTCCACCGGAGGGCTCGGTTGCCTAGCCACCGGCCGCTTTTCGGCTAGTTTCGCGATCGCTGCCCCCTTGGCGGAGCGGGCTTCCGCAGGCTGCAGGCGCCGTCCTTGTCCTGGATAGTGCGGTGCTGGATAGTCCGCTTTGACCACCTAAGAGTAGAGCCGTTCGCTGCTTTCTTGCCGAAGAGGCAGGGTCTGCCGCCTCATCCTGCCCAGCCGTTTCGGCCGCTTGGTTCGATACCGAACATACTGTAGGAGACTTGCCCTGTAGAGTTTCCCAGTCAACGTACACATCACTCCGCGTGCCTATTCTGGGCGTCGGTCTCTTGTGCGACCCGACTGCACTGGAGGCCAGTATGGCGAGTTTGCAACCACCACGTTGTGCGATCTGTGGCAAGCCGGTGCCGCTTGAAAGCTGCAAGTTCGATGAGAACGGGAAAGCCGTCCATGAGGACTGCTACGTCGGGAGGATGCTCGAAGACAAGGACCCGCCCCCATCCTGACTGCCACTCTGTCTGGTCTCGAACCAAGGCTCATCCCCGTCCTGGCGGGGAGGGGCGGGCTGGCACCACAGTTGCCGGGCATTCTATGGGGGTGAAGCCCAAGGCTAAGGTGCGGTAGTGCGCAGGCTACGGCGGATCGAGAAGTACGCGATCCAGCAGGCCAGGCCAAGCGCCACGCAGGTTCCGAACTCAGCCGGGTAATCGCGCAGCAAAAAGTGAAATTCCTTGAAGTGCCCACCTGCAAACGAGAACTCGTTGCTGAACGACATGGCGGTGAAGAATATGGCGAACCCAAAAAGCCACTTCTGCCAGCCCAGCAGGTTTCGTGTGCGACGAAACGATCGCAACTCCAGATCCGGAGGGAGCGCCGAAGGCGCGGCTTTCGCGAGGTTGTCCGACCACCGCAGCCGAATACGCTGTGCCAGTTCGGGATCCTGCTTCATGTACTCTTCGACCAGAGTTCGGGTGGCCGGACTGGCTTCGCCCGAAAGATATACCGGCAACAGATCCAGAATCACTTCTCGCGTGACGTTCATTATTCACTCCTGTGTGTGGACCGATTTCGATCTGAGGCTACTCATTTACGGATGCCGGCGAGCGCCAGACGCGCCCGGTGGATCTTGACCTTGGCGGACGAAAGAGAAATGCTGAGCGCCTGTGAAATCTCTTCATACGCCATACCATCGAGCGCCCTCATGAGCAGCGCGGCACGATCGATTTCCGGTAACTGCTGGAGTCCTGCCAGCAGGGCGCGGAATTCCTCCTTCTGCTCGGCTTGCGTGTAGGGACTGGCCTGCGGATCGGGCAG
>PKYX01000340.1 GCA_003132825.1 Acidobacteriaceae bacterium | reverse complement strand
CAGCAGGGTTTCAATCACCGCCGCGGACAGAGTGCCTGGGGCACATTCGACGGTCGTTTCCGCGCCCGGCAGGATGCGAAAATTTTGCGAAATTGTGACAAATAGCTGCCGCAGTTGAGTACCATCCAGTACAGTAGGAGTGCCTCCGCCCAAGTAAACGGAGTCGATATCCCGCTCGAAGCACCCGCCCATTTGTTCGGCAGTCTCAGCGGCCCGTTCGATGTCGGCGCAAACGCGGTTCACGTAGCCCTCGAACCGGGCACGGGAGAATACGTCGGAGGCAAAGTTGCAGTAGCTGCACTTGGTGCGGCAGAACGGTACCGAAAGATACAAGCCGAGGGGCATGGGATAAGGGTCTGGCAATGATTATCCCACCTGGGCGCAGCCGCCGGACCCCGCATCGCATTTAGATGCCAGAGCGCGCTGCCGGCGCTCACTCGGCGGCAGTACAAGATTCTATGACGCCTCGCGTGGTTATCACCGGCATGGGCGTGGTCAGCCCGAATGGCATTGGGAAGGAAGCATTCTGCCGCGCCATCTTGGCCGGCAAGTCGGGAGTGAAGCGCATTGCGCGCTTCGATCCTTCCGGCCTGGCCGTACAGGTAGCCGGAGAGATCCCCGAATTTGATGAGCTGGCTTGGGTGGAGGCGCGCGAGCGCAAGCACGTTTCCCGGGTGGTTCCGCTGGCGGTGGCCGCTTCCACGGAGGCGATCGCGGACGCCGGTCTCGATCCCGCCGCCATGTCGATGGCGGAAAAGCGCGAGATCGGTGTGATTCTCGGCACCGGCGGCGGGGCGCAGGAGTTTTCCGAGGAACAATACCGGCTCTGGCACTCTGGCCATGTCAAGCAAGTCAGCCTCTTCTGCATCCCGAGTGGCACCATGGGAACCATTCCGAGCGAAATCAGCATGCGCTTCGGTTTTCGTGGATATAGCCACGTGGTGACCGCTGGCTGCACTTCCTCGACCGACGCCATTGGGTACGCCTGCCAGCACATTCAAGCCGGTGTGCTGCCGATGTTTCTGGTGGGCGGAGTGGATTCTCCGATCACCCCCGGCATCATCAAGGGTTACACCCTTCTGCGAGCTCTGACGCCATCCTGGAATCATGCCCCCGAGCGCGCCTCGCGGCCGTTCTCCGCCGATCGCGATGGCTTCGTGCTGGCGGAAGGCTCCTGGATGTTCATCCTCGAGGACCGGGACCATGCGCGCGCACGGGGCGCGCGCATCTACGCCGAAATTGCCGGATACGCTTCTACCTGTGAGGCCTTCCATCGGGTGCGCATGAGCGACTCCCCTGAAGAACCTGCCCGCGCGATCACGCTGGCCCTCGAAGAAGCGGGTCTAGCCCCGCAAGACATTCAGTACGTAAATCTGCACGGCACTTCGACCGAGATGAATGATCGCGTGGAAACCCGTGCCCTCAAGCTGGCGCTCGGCGAGCAGGCGCAGCGCATTCCGATGTCAGGGTTGAAATCGCAGATCGGACACCCCCAGGGCGCCTGCGGATCGGCGAGCTTGGCGGCGACCATCATCGCTATGGAGCACGGCAAAATCCCGCCCACCATTAATCTCGATGTTCCCGACCCGGAATGCGATCTCGACTACGTCCCCGACGTTGGCCGCTCCGCCACAATCGAGCACGCGATCTGCAATTGCGTAGGATTCGGATCGAAGAATTCGGCCCTGGTGTTACGCAAGACAGCCTAGGGGCCCCCCGGCTGCGGGCTGCGGCGCTTTCGCCCCCCAACCTTTTCCATCCTGCGCTCCACTTCCGCCATCTATCTGAGGTACTCTTGACCTTACGGATGGCCTCTCTCCACGAAGAAGATGTGCTGGGCAAAGCCTATGACAGCCGCCTGATGAAGCGGCTGCTCCGCTATCTTCGCCCCTACACCTGGCAGGTTACAGTCGCTTTGGGGGCCATCGTTCTGAAGGCCACGGCGGATGTACTGGGGCCCTACCTGACCAAAATCGCGATCGACAAATACCTTGCCCGCGCGCCCGGCGCTACTTCCACGTTCTGGAGGTGGCTGAGTCCGGAGCCGTTGGTCGGGATCGCGCAGATTGCCGGATTGTACGTCGGCCTCCTGGTTCTGGGGTTTTTCCTCGACTTCCTGCAGACCTACTTCATGCAGTGGACTGGGCAGAAGGTGATGTTCGACCTGCGCAGCCAAATCTTCCGCCACCTGCAGCGCATGCACATTGGCTTCTACGACAAAAACCCGGTGGGACGGCTGGTGACCCGGGTCACGAGCGACGTGGATGCCCTGAACGACATGTTCACCTCCGGCGTCGTTTCTATTTTCGAGGATATCTTCGTGCTGATCGGCATCCTGGCCATCATGTTGCGCATGAACTGGAGGCTGGCGCTGATTACCTTCGCGGTGCTCCCCTTTATTTCGATCGCAACCAAGATCTTCCGCGACAAAGTGCGCGACTCGTACCGCCGGATTCGCGTGGCCATCGCCCGCATCAATTCCTACTTGCAGGAGCACATCAGCGGAATGGTGGTGTTGCAACTATTTAACCGTGAGGAACGGGCGTACCAGAAGTTTTCCGAAGTCAATGCGGTCCATATGGATGCCTTCAAAGACGCCATCCTGGCGCACGCGGTTTATTACCCGGTGGTCGAGGTCCTGTCCTCGATCGCCATCGCCTGCGTCATTTGGTTTGGCGGCAGTGGCGTGATCCGGGGAATAACCACGATTGGCGTTTTGGTCGCCTTCATGCAGTACGCCCAGCGCTTCTTCCGGCCGATCCAGGATCTCAGCGAAAAATACAACATTCTGCAGTCGGCTATGGCGTCGAGCGAGCGGATCTTCAAACTGATCGATACGCCGGTCGACATTGTTTCGCCGGACGCAACCCGGACACCCGACGGACCCGGCCGCATTCGTTTCGACCACGTTTGGTTCGCGTACCGGGAGGGCGATGCCTCCGCCCGGACGGTAGCGGCGGAATCGCTCGTTCCCACCCCGGCAGCGTCGATGGGAGCGATGGCAATGTCAACCACGGAAGGGCCCGACTGGGTTTTGCGTGACGTCACCTTTACCATCGAACCTGGTGAAACCGTGGCCATCGTCGGACACACGGGGGCGGGCAAGACCACGATCATCTCCCTGCTGATGCGGTTCTATGACGTGCAGAAAGGCGCGATCACCATCGACGACGTGAACATCCGGGAGATGGATCTCTCCGATCTCCGATGGCGTTTCGGAGTCGTTCTGCAGGACCCGTTCCTGTTCACCGGCACCGTAGAGAGCAACATCCGCCTAGGCACTGCAGGGATTGAGGACGAAGACGTTGCCAAAGCCGCCGAGGACGTGAACCTGGCCGACTTTATTCGCACCTTGCCACGGGGCTTCAAAGAAGAAGTCCGGGAGCGGGGTTCGACTCTTTCGACGGGACAGAAACAGCTCATCTCGTTCGCCCGCGCGTTGGCCCACGAACCGAAGATCCTGGTCCTCGACGAAGCCACTTCGAGCGTGGACACGGAGACCGAATTCCGTGTGCGCGACGCCCTGGCTCGCATGGTCGAGGGTCGCACCTCCATCATCATCGCCCATCGCCTCTCCACCGTACAGCGGGC
>PKYX01000328.1 GCA_003132825.1 Acidobacteriaceae bacterium | reverse complement strand
TTTGCGGCACAATCCCCAGCCGCGCTTGGGCACGAGCCAGCGCCACTTCAAAATCGAGCAGCGCCTGCAAAACTGGCTTGTCGGAAAACAGTTCCGCGAGTGCTTCTGTGGTCGCCAGACTCTCGATGAGCCGCGCCGGCATGCAGACTTCTCCTCTTTCTCAGACAATGCTGAGGTTAACACTCCGGTGCTGCATACGGGGAAGTCCCGGGGCAGGTTCGGCAGGAGAGGCTAGACGTCGAAGAACACGGTTTCCTGCGAGCCTTGAAGATGAATGTCGAAGCGCCAGCCGCCGGGGCGAGCCAAGTCCGGCTGCGCCAGCAGAGTGCTTCGCCGTTCCTTTGGCACCAAGGCGAGAACCGGATCTGCTTGGTTGGCCGGTTCGCCGGTGAAATAAACGCGCGTGTAAAGCTGCTTGAGCATGCCACGCGCGAATACCGCCAGGTTCAGATGCGGCGCTTGCAGAACATTGCCAGCCCCGGGGACGCGCCCCGGCTTGATGGTTTCAAACTCACAGCTCCCATCTGGTGCCGTCGGCATTCGCCCGAAGCCAAGAAACTCAGGATCCACCGTAGCGTGTCGCGGATCATCCGGATGGTCGTAGTTGCCGCCGGCATCCGCCTGCCATATTTCGATTATGGCATCGTTGACCGGCACGCCGTCGCCATCGAGGATGCGACAGCCAAGCCACACACGCTCGCCCTTGACCTCCGGACCTGCGATCCTGCGGACCGAGTGCTGGTCGGTGGTGAGGTTGAAGTGGAAAAACGGGCCCACGGTCTGCGAAGGAGTCGGGACGTAATCCATATCAGGCCTCGAAAGGTGTCGCGTCGGGACCACGCAGCACGATGTCGAACTTGTACCCCAGCGCCCATTGCGGCTGTGTCGTTTCCAAATCGAACTTCGAAATCAAACGCAGCCTTGCCTTCTCATCCGGAATCGATTGATAGATTGGATCAAAGGCAAACAACGGATCCCCGGGGAAATACATCTGCGTGACCAAACGAGTGATAAACGACCTCCCGAAGATTGAGAGATGAATGTGCGCGGGTCGCCACGCGTTGTAATGGTTCAGCCAGGGATATGCTCCCGGCTTGACGGTCACAAACCGATAGGCCCCATTCTCATCGGTCATGGTCCGGCCAGCGCCGGTAAAATTGGGATCGAGCGGCGCCGGATGCTGGTCGGTGGCGTGCACATAACGCCCGGCCGCATTCGCCTGCCAGATCTCGATCAAGGCCTCCGGCACCGGCCGCCCATTGCTGTCGAGCACCCGTCCGGTTACGATGATGCGCTCTCCGAGCGGTTCCCCGGAGTGTTGGCGCGTAAGGTCGTTATCCGTCGCACCCAGGACGTCGCGCCCGAACAATGGACCAGTGACTTCCGAGAGGGTGTGCGGCAAGAAAATCAACGGTTTCGACGGTGCGCGTAGCACCGTGGACTTATAGGGCGGATACAACGACTCTGGCTGGCTGCCCGGCTGGTGACGGCGATAGGGCGTGATGATGAAGCGCTCGTTGGTTAGGCGGTTCATGGCACCCCCGCAGCGCGATCATGAAAGGGCAAAATCCACGCTGAAGATCGAATGTTATCGCAGTATATCCTGCTTTGTCACCCGTTTGGACTTGGTTGTCTTGGTGGTCCGGATCTGCTTTTCGCGGCGGAGAACTTACGACCAGAGTGCGGGGCTAAACCGTGGGTGGGCAGATACCAAGTTGCACCATGGCGCCAGCTTAGTCAGCTGGCTCGGAGAACCAGCCCCGGAGGCGACCAGAGATGGTCGGGGACTCCATGACCCATACCATTCAACTCGGCGAACGACGCGGGTTGGAGAATCTCTCGATGACCTCGGCGGGAAGGGGCCGGGACTTCATTCGGCCGGGGTTACTCGGATCAGAGCCGGTCCAAACCCGCGTCTCAATGCCTTCGACCGCCAACGCCCCGCCCTTGAAGAACTGATGTTGGATCAGAAAACTGCTCCTTCGCAATTCCTGAACGCTCGATCGCACCAGCAACTCGTCGCCAAACATCGATGGCACCAAAAAGCGTGCCTTCAAGTCCACCAGAGGCGCACCAATCACTCCATGGGCCTGGAACAGATTACGGATCGGTATTCCGGCGGTGGCGAACAGACCCGTGGTACATGCGTCAAACCATTCCAGGTATCGCGGGTAGAACACAATGCCCGCGGGATCGCAGTCTCCCCACTCCACCAGAAAGCGCTTTTCACTCTCTAGCATTTTCCGAGCTCCCAAAAGACGCCGCAGCATAACACGATTGCCACAAAAGAAACATTCAAAGTGAAACCGAGCCGCCGCAGGCCCCAGCCCTACCGAAACCGTCGAGAGAAGTCGTTCCGGAAACTGATTCCTGCCGAAACATCACGGCAGACGGGCCTGTACACTAGAATCGTTGACCCGGAGAAACCGTCGATCCGGAAACGATCGCCTGCAGGAACCGTCCATCTGCGCCTGTATAGCAGCGCTCGAGGCTGAACAAAATGGTTAATGCTTTCATCTGTGAGGGAGTGCGCACCCCGATCGGACGTTACGGCGGTGCACTCGCGCCAGTGCGCACGGACGACTTGGCAGCGCATCCCATCGCGGCTTTGCGACGTCGATTTGCCGACAGCGACTGGGCTGCTGTCGACGAGGTGATTCTCGGCTGCGCCAACCAGGCAGGAGAGGACAACCGCAACGTGGCTCGCATGGCCAGCTTGCTGGCCGGCGTACCCTATACTGTCCCGGCCGCTACCGTGAACCGGCTGTGCGCTTCGGGAATGGAGGCCGTGGCCGTCGCCGCCCGAGCCATCGCTGGCAGTGAAATCTCCATCGCCATTGCGGGTGGGGTTGAAAGCATGAGCCGCTCACCGCTCGTGATGCCCAAAGCCACCTCGGCGTTCTCCCGCCATGCTGAAATTCACGATACAACGCTCGGTTGGCGATTCATCAATCCGGTGATGCAGGCAAAGTACGGCACTGCCTCGATGGCCGAAACCGCCGAAAACGTTGCCGCCGCCTACAAGGTGGACCGGTTTTCGCAAGATCAGTTTGCCCTTCGATCCCAGCAAAGAGCTGCAGGCGCGCGGCGGGCTGGGGTTTTCGCCGAGGAAATCGTTCCTGTTTCGGTCCCCGGCCCCAAAGGAACAGCCAAGACGGTTACCGAGGACGAGCATCTTCGGCCGGACACTACACTCGAAGCCCTCACGACGCTTTCACCCATCGTTCGCCAGAATGGTACAGTCACCGCCGGAAATGCCTCTGGCATTAACGATGGTGCTTGTGCCATGTTCGTGGCTTCTGAGGAAGGTGCTCGGCGGTTTGGGCTTACCCCTCTGGCACGTGTCGCCGGCGCCGCGACTGCGGGGGTCGAACCCAATCTCATGGGAATCGGCCCCATCCCGGCGACTCAAAAACTACTCGAGAGGCTCAGAATCTCGATGGCCGAGATCGATTGGATTGAACTGAACGAAGCCTTCGCCGCTCAGGCCTTGGCCGTCACGCGCGCCTTTGCCCTCCCGGACGACAGCGAAAAGGTCAATCCTCACGGCGGCGCCATCGCCCTTGGGCATCCTCTCGGCATGAGTGGCGCGCGGTTGGTCTTGACCGCAGCCCGCCAGCTCCAGCGCACCAAGAGGCGGTTGGCCCTGGCTACCATGTGTATTGGGGTGGGACAGGGAATGGCCATGCTGCTCGAGCGTGTTTGAGGAGACGCGACCCCGAGTCCGATGCCGGCTAGAAATCGACTGCTTCCGATCGAGGCAACACGGCGCAGCTGCTATTGATCACGGCTTGCGCGGCATTGGGCCGAACGAATTCAAACCCGTAGCGAAAGGCAGTCTTGTTCCTCACAAAAGCGAGCACTTTCACGCGCCCGGTTGGCAGTTTGAATTCCAGCTGGACGACCTCTCCGATCGGCACCTCGATCACTAGAATCGCTGACATCCCAAATTCGCCAATCCCCAGCGCGTGGCCCGAGATGTCTCCCGCCGAGCGGGAGTTTATCTTGATTTCGACGTCCAGTTTGAACCGCGGGTGCCGCCTTTTTTCAATCTGTCTCCGATCTACCAACTAAGACCCCGCAATCCGTTCGGCAAATAAATCCGAATGCGCAATCGTTGAAGTCTTTCGAGTGTAACCGTTCGGCTCAGGGAGCGGAACTTGTCCCCGGGCGATGTTCCACTTTCATAACGTCTCGGGCGTGCACGTCTGTAGCAGAATGCGGTCACGAGTTCCCGCTGGAGTCTCGAGACCCCGAACCGGTATACTGCAATCCTTCTATCGCGGCGCGGCAAACGCTTGGTTCTCTGACAGAATGCGCAGGCTCCAAATCCCGTGACCCGAATTCACTGTAGTGCCATTCTTTTTGATATGGACGGGGTCCTCATCAACTCCACGCCTGCGGTCGCCAGGGTCTGGCGTCAATGGGCCATGGAACGCGGTTTTGATCCAGAGACCGTCGTGCGAAGAGCTCACGGCCGCCCCAGCTTGACCACGGTTCGCGAGTTTCTTCCCCATGCCAATCACGAGGATGAAAATCGCGAGGTGGAGCGGCGGGAAATTGCAGACTTAGAAGGCGTGGTCGCGTTGCCCGGCGCAGTGGAGTTATTAGATTCGCTTCCGGAGCATCAATGGGCAATCGTCACTTCGTGCACCCGGCGGCTGGCGGAAGTCCGGCTGCAAGCCGCCGGATTGCCCCGCCCTTCTTGCTTCGTCACCTCGAACGACATCACCAATGGCAAGCCTGCGCCAGATCCTTATCGCAAGGGTGCCGAGAAACTGGGTTTCGCCCCGGAGGACTGTGTTGTCGTCGAGGATGTTCCAGCGGGCATCCAATCCGGCAAGGCGGCCGGGTCGCAGGTCATCGCGCTCAGCACTACCGTCGGCCCGCTTGAACTCAAGAAGGCGGGAGCCGACTGGGTGTTGCGAGACTGCCGCGACATTTCATTGGGCACAGGTGATGCTCAGGTTGGACAACTCTCGCTGTTGCTCCGGGAACAAGAGCAATCGAACTCCGTCTAGACCGCAATCGATGAACCGAACTCGGCCCCTCGCCCAATCACTGGCCGTGGCGCCCCAATTCGCATCCTGCCTCGCGCCCTCAGCAGTCCCGAAGACGTCCCGGTGATCAATCCCCGGGATCCGCAATTGCAGCCGTGAGGACAAAGTCGTCTTCGCTCGCGGCGGGATCGCCCATGAAATTTCCTTCCCGAACGCAGGGACCTTCTAGGCACCGGCGTTTGGCCTGCTTGTCGGCTCGCTAGGCACTGTTCAGAGACCGGCCGCTCCATATATAAGCATATTCACTACCCAACGGACTCACGATGAGACTGGAACTGGACTCTCAATCCCTTCTGGCGGTCGCGCTGGCTGAAGCCCGCAAAGGATTGGCCGAAGGCGGCATTCCGATCGGTGCGGCAATCTTTGATGCCAGCGGCCGGCTTGTCGGAGCCGGCCACAATCGCCGAGTGCAAGACGGCGATCCGTCCATGCACGCCGAAACCAATGCCTTCCGCAACGCCGGACGCCAGCGCAGCTACCGCAAGCTGATCATGGTCTCTACGCTGGCCCCATGCTGGTACTGCAGCGGCCTGGTCCGCCAGTTTGGCTTCGCTAAGCTGCTGGTTGGCGAGAGCCGCAATTTCCCGGGGGGCTTGGAATGGCTGCGCTCGCTGGGCGTCCCGGTCGTCGACCTGAACTCCGACGAGTGCGTCTCCTTGATGGCCGGCTACATCCGCGCGAACCCGGCGGTGTGGAACGAGGACATCGGGGAGGAATAGGGCCTCCCACCGAAGGAAAAGCGAGAAGGTCAACCGGTGGTCTTGAACAATTTCGCGAGGTCGTTAATATCAGCAGCGCTGGCGTCACCCACCACGAAATAACGAAGTCCACCCCGACTCCAGGTCTCCATATTGAACGACAGCTTCCTAGTCACGGGCGAGTTCTGGTCCAATCTGCCTCGCAAAGACCGTTCCTGGAAAACCAAAACCGAGATCCGATGCTTTCGCACCTCGTAGATCAAATCAGCGCCCGGTGTTTGGTCCAGGTAGGTCATCCGACCTCCAAGCAGGGAGAACTCGGAGTTTTGGAGTTCCGGCAAATCGAAGGCGAAGGGGATCTTTCCTTGGAACCACGGCTTCACCGTATGCCGATCGGAGGAAATGACGTCCACCGGCGAAGAGCTGGCCAGCGTCGCGACGTGCAAATCTGCCACCTCACCGTAGATCTGTTCGCCGTGGGCGCGCTCTCGTTCCCGGTCCACTGCGGCCAGGCCGATGACCACCAGCACCGCAACGACAGCGGATGCCATCGCCCACGTCAGCCTGACGCTGCTTCGCCCCGGTTTCGCCGCGATGCTCTGTTGCAGGCGTTTGCGAAACTCAGGAGTGGGCGTAAATCGCTTTCCAACAGCATGGATGTGCCGCTTCATCTGCACGCGCAAAAGCGCTTCCGCCGCGCAGCTGGGGCAGCTGTGCACATGAGCATCGAAGGCGCGCATCTGCTCCGACGGAAGCTCACCGTCGAGGTAGGTATCGAGTTTCAGCTTCCACGCCTCGCAAGCCATAGATTTACCCGCGGGTGACCGCCGTTGTGTGCGATCGCGATCCATTCTCCAACCGTTGCCGAAGGAGATTGCGTAACGCTTTTCTGGCACGCGATAATCGCGACATCACGGTGCCGATCGGAACCGAAAGCGTTTCCGCAATTTCCTGATAGGACATTTCCTCGACCTCGCACAGCAGGAGAATCTCGCGAAAATGCACCGGCAGCTCAGCGATCGCGCTCTCGATCAGCTGGGAGTTCGAGCGCTCAATGAGGATCGTTTCCGGTGTGTCGGCCGCGACCGCCAGTTCAGGCCCTTCATTCTCAGAATCAAGAGCCACCGTCATTGTCATTCTCAGTCCTGTACGCGTGGTCAGGAAGGTATTCCGCAAAATACGATACATCCATGCCCGAAAATTAGTCCCCGGCTGGAAAGATAAGAACCCTTTCAAAGCCTTGGCGTAGGTTTCCTGAACCAGATCTTCAGACTCTTCACGATTCCCTGTCAGCCAGTGTGCGAAGTTGTACAGCTGGTCGAACAGGGGCACGGCCAGTGCTTCGAATCCACCGGATTGAGGATCCATTGGGGACACGCCTATATCGTAAACTGCTGCGGTCCGACATTATTCCCTAAGCAACAAGAATTATTTTGGGGAGGATCAACCGTGACGACGTCCCTCACACCGTTGACAGTACCCAGGGTAAGTTCAAGTCTGGACCACTCGACACCGACGATAAATTCCAGTTCCGATTCACCGAGGCGGGAGAGTACCCGTACTACTGCCGAATGCATCCGAGAATGACCGGGACGGTGGTCGTGCAGCCCTGATGGAATGCCTGCCGCAACCTCGGACGCAGAACCGGGCGCTCAAAGAAGAGGCAGTGCGTTGCTTAACCTGGTATGGCCGACTATAAAGTAGTCTGAAACCTGGCCGTACCACCCGAAGGGGACCACTGTTTGGAGGGGCCGATTCAACCAACCCATCCGATCGTTGTTTTCGGCATTGCCCTGCTCGGGTTCGGTGCCAAGAAACCGCCGGAACTTGGCAAAGGAATCGGGGATGATAATATCCGCGACCTCAAGTCAGCCATGCGAAGTGAAAAGAAGATGGCTTAATCCAGCCACCGTTAGGCGGATGGCACGGGCGGGCCGGCGATTCCGGCGGACGCGTCGGTAGATTCGGAATATACTTTTGATAGGGGGAACAAAATGGCCACGCGGCAGGATCGAGTTGAGTTGAAAGGCAGTGCGCGGGCAGCCATGCCAGTTGGGCAGGATGTCGGCCCGGCAGACCCCAATGAACAGATTGAAGTGACGGTTTATTTGCAGCATGAGGGCGGCAAGTCTCCCTCGGCTGAGCTGATCGGCTCCCGCCCCATTTCCGAGCGCCACTATCTGACGCGAGAGGAATATGAACGATCTCATGGCGCGCGCCCCGAGGATGTTAAAAGAGTACGCTCATTCGCCGCGGAATTTGGCTTGCGAGTCGCGAGCGAAGATCGTGCAGCCCGGCGCATAAAGCTCACAGGCACGGTCCGCGCATTCAACGAAGCCTTCGGAGTCAGTCTGCGGCGCTACGAACACTCTTCAGGCACCTACCGTTGCCGGACTGGGAGTCTTTCGGTCCCGAGCGACCTAGCTGGTATTATCGAGGCCGTGTTCGGCCTGGATAACCGTCCGCAAACCAAGCCGCACTTTCGATTGCGCAAACCAAAGCCAGGTACTCACCCGCCGAAAGCTGTTTCTTACGCACCCCCTCAGGTGGCAGAAGCCTATGCCTTTCCCGCGAGCGTTACGGGAGCCGACCAGTGTATTGCCATCGTCGAATTGGGAGGCGGTTACAAGACGTCCGACTTGGATTCGTTCTTCAGCAATCTCGGCATGGCGACGCCACAAGTCGAGGCCATATCCGTCGATGGCGGGTCAAACTCCCCCACTGGCGATTCCAGCGGCCCGGACGGCGAAGTCGAGCTCGACGTCGAAGTCGCCGGCTCGGTCGCACCGGGTGCGCAAATCGCCGTCTACTTCGCACCGAACACGGACCAGGGGTTCATCGATGCCGTCTCGACCGCCGTACACGACGCAAAGTTGAAGCCGTCCATTGTTTCGATCAGTTGGGGAGGGCCGGAGGATTCGTGGACCGAGCAAGCGCGCAACGCGCTCAATTCCGCCTGTCAAGCCGCAGCCGCGATGGGTGTGACGGTTCTCGCCGCCTCGGGCGATGATGGCGCAGTCGACGGGACTAGCAGTCCGACCGTCGATTTTCCTGCCGCAAGTCCGTATGTGATCGGCTGCGGCGGCACAAAGCTGACGCTTTCGGGAACGTCCATCCACGGCGAACAAGCCTGGAACGAGCTTTCGGCTAACGAGGGTGCAACCGGCGGCGGCGTCAGCAAGGTTTTCGCTCTTCCCAACTACCAGCAGAGCGCAAAGGTGCCCCCGGCTCCCAACGGGTTTGTTGGACGCGGCGTGCCCGATGTGGCAGCCTCGGCTGACCCGGAGTCAGGTTACAACGTGATCGTCGACGGTCAGCCATCGGTGATCGGAGGCACGAGCGCGGTCGCGCCGTTGTGGGCTGGACTTCTCGCGCGAATCAACCAAGCCCTGGGGAAAAATGTAGGCTACGTGAATCCTCTGCTCTACTCGACAAGTGCCGAGTCCACCTTTCACGATATTACGTCTGGCAACAACGGGGACTACTCAGCTGGACCGGGCTGGGACGCTTGCACCGGCCTCGGTAGCCCAGACGGCACGGCACTGCTTTCCGCCCTGCGAAGCGCGCAGGCGGCGCATCAGGGCCAGACTGGACATGCCAGCTCGACACGCCAGGTAGGCCCCCCCAGGTAGAGCGGCCCCTCCATTTTGACGAGCGCCGGGACCTCGCCTCCGAGAATCCACAGATGGGTATCCGGCGGCTGTTTCCCCAACAGCGGAGCCACCGCCCCGTCGACCCCTCCGATTTCCACCTTCACGACGTAATGCGTGGCTTTGCGGCTGGAACTGCCGATCGAGAACGGTTCGTCTCCTTTGGGAGTGATCTCTAGCTTCACCAGCCGCGGCTTTGGCGTAGCCGCTACCATCGATACCGTAGTTGGCCCCGAATCAGATATGTTCTTCAGCAGTATGGGAATGAGACCGTTGGCCATGCCGGGAGGCAATTTGAGGCGGTCGGTCGAGGTCTCCTCCTTACCCTTCTCCGTGTAATGAACCGTGACTTGGCCGGTTGAACCGTCGATTAAGAGTTCGATCGGATGCGGGAAAGTAGAGCCTTGCTGGATCAGATGATAGTTCAGCAGGCGGAAGTTGTGCCGCTGAGAGAAGACCGCCGTCTCATCGTGGAGCGAGCCGTCCTTGAAATGGACCGTGAGTCGNNGAAAAAGCCATGCACGTCCCCTTCGGTGTGGCGCACGGCAACTTGCGCTGCCGCCGACGAGCCACGCAGGACAAGAGGGACACAAACCAGCAGGACGGCAAGCCAGCGAGAGCAAACTGTTTTCACCATTCGATAATTCTAATCGACAACAATCGACAACTCCATCGCGCAAGGCCGCGCAATCGATAGGCCCTGTCAAGGCTGAGACCAGTGGTTTGGGGCCGACAGCGGGCAAAAAGTGCATCCGAAGCCTTCTCGAGAAAATACCGGGGCGCTCCGCTCGCATGTGAGCCTGCGCCCGGCCTCACTTCAGGACCTGGTCTTTACGAACTGCTGGGGGATGGTCTCGGGAAGCTATACTGGAGGCTGCAGAATGACCAGAAACTCGCGCGCGGTAGCCTCTCCTCGAGTGGTGAACATCGACGATCTGCGCTCGCTCGCTCGCCGACGCGTGCCGAGGATAGTTTTTAGCTACATCGATGGAGGCGCAGAACGCGAGTTCACTCTGCGGGAGAATCTCCGTGCCTTCGAAGCCGTCACGTTCCGGCCGCGTCAGGCAGTCGCGGTTCCGAGCTGCGATTTGCGTACTCGCGTGCTCGGTTTCGAGCTATCGATGCCAGTGCTGCTGGCTCCCGTGGGTTACTGCCGCGTGATTCATCCGGGAGGCGAAATGGCCGCCGCGAAGGCGGCGGGAGCCGCCGGCACCGCCTATATTCTCTCCACCGTCTCCGGCCACAGCCTCGAAGATGTTAAGGCGGCTTCGGCCGGCCCCGTCTGGTATCAACTCTATTTGACGGGCGGACGTGCGGCAGCCGAAGCGGCGATGCAGCGCGCTCGTGCTGCAGGTTACTCAGTACTGGTGGTGACCATCGACAGCACAGTGATCGGATCGCGCGAGCGCGAGGTTCGAGATGGGATGGAACAGCTGCTGCGTGGCAGCTTCTGGTCACAGCTCCCTTTTGTGCCCCAGCTCCTCGGTCGACCTTGGTGGCTGGGGCGCTTTTTGCTTCACGGCGGCCTGCCCAGCATGCCCAACATTGTCAGCGCAGAAAAGGGCGAGCTGAAAGTCAGGGACGCACATACCGCCATCAAACGAGCAGCCTTCTCCTGGGAAGACATGTCCTGGATTCGCGAACTCTGGGACGGTCCAATCGTAATAAAAGGTGTTCTTTCCGCGGACGATGCCAGGCGAGCGCTCGACCACGGCGCAGCCGCCCTCGTCGTCTCCAACCACGGCGGTCGCCAGCTGGACGGTGTTCCGGCTTCACTGCGCGTTCTGCCGGAAATCGTGGCCGCCGTCAAGGGCCAGGCTGAAGTTCTGCTGGATAGCGGCATTCGTCGTGGAGCAGACGTAGTAAAGGCGATCTGCCTAGGAGCTCGCGCTGTGCTTTGTGGGCGAGCGTATGCGTATGGACTGGCTGCTGCGGGAGAATCCGGGGTTACCCGGACTCTTGAAATCCTGCGGGCAGATGTGGAGCGGACGCTGAGGCTGCTAGGATGCGCTTCGGTTAACGCTTTGGATCAATCCTACGTGAAGGCTCCGGCAAACTGGCTCGATTTCGCGGTTCGCACCCATATCGAGTGACGACAATACAAGCCGCGCGTTGCAACGAGCCGCGGCCGGCCCCTTCTTCGCATCCCCCCGGTTTGCCGCCCAGACGCAAGCGGGCAAGGCAGACTAATTCCTAGAACTGCCCAGCAAAACTCGCGCTCCTGCATCCCTTCCCCCGGCATCCCGAGAATCCTCAGCCACGATCAGGTCGGAATTCCCGTAACCGAAAGGCTCGCGCGAAACTGCCGATAGCCCACTCCTGACCAGGGCAGCGGCTCACGCTCAGATCGTCTCTGGCCGATGGTAAGGGCAAACGGGAGAAAACCGCGGGTGAGGACAGGCCGAATGGCAAGAGCAAACTTCTCCGAATGCCGAACGCTGCCCGCCCGGGGCCCGGTGTCGCACCCTGTTGAAACTGGCCCGGCACCCTCGGTACCGAGGCACTCACGCTCTCGGGAGCGCGCGGCGACGTCATGGCCCGGAGGTTGCTCGATCGATACTGTGCCCGGATGGTCATATTGAACGATAGGAGTATCCCGGGAGTCACAATTCGAGGGTCTCGTCACCCGATCATCTATGGCCTGGCCGTACTGCTGCTATTGCTGGTGGGCTTGGCATCGCTGCAAATTGGCCGGAAGGAAGGTGGGTTATTCCCTGCGCTTCATCTCAGTAGTATCGACGATTTGAAGGCTCTCAAGAGCGGTACTCCGGTTCGTTTACGCGGCGTCGTCACCTACTCTGACCTCGAGTCCCACCGGATCTATCTGCAGGATTCCACCGGAGCGCTGATGGTTCGTATACCAGGCACCCTGAAGGTACAACCGGGAGAAAAGGCAGAGCTCGAAGGCAGCACGATCGGAGACTATAGCGAGAAGATTGGTCTCGCAGGTCCGTCGATTGCGAATCCAAAGATCAAGATCCTAGGCTCCTCGAAGCTTCCCGCTCCCGAATCTCTCCTCCTGACGGATTTCTTGATCGGCAAACAGGGGGCCAGCCGTGTGAAGGTCGACGGAGTGGTTCAGTCGGCGCACCTGCAGGGAGACGATCTCTTCGTGGAACTGGCGGCTGATGGCCAGCGTCTCCCGGTAACGATCCGAGATGCGCAATCTGCGGATCCCGGTTCCTTGGTGGATGCCCGCGTGTCGTTTCGCGGCGTCGGCGAGCTTCTCTATGGCCCGGATCATCAAATTATCGGAACTCATTTGTGGGTGTCCGACCTGCGAGACCTCACCATCGATGATCAGCCTCCGGCCCACCCCCCGTTGATTCCCACTCTCCACGAGATGATCGAAAATGACGCTTGGCGAGCTTCCGGTCACCGCATCCGCATACAGGGGAAAGTGGTCTGGCAAAATCCGGGAGAAGTGGTTCAAATCAGCGACAACACCGCTGTGATTCCTGTAGAGACGGCACAAACCGCGGTGTTTACAGTGGGTGAAACAGTGGAAGCCCTGGGTTGGTCTGGGATGCATAACTATGAGACGGTTCTGGAAGATTCCGTGGTCCGACGTCTGGCGCCGTCTGAGATTCAGACAAAGAAGCAGCCTCCGCTAGGCTTACCTTCAATCACGAGCGTTGCCAGAATCCGCGCGCTGAGTCCGGAAGACGCCAAACACGCCTATCCCGTGAAGATACGAGGAGTCATCACCTACCAAAATCCAAGGTTGAAGGTCTATTTCATCCAGGATGAAAGCGCCGGGATTTTCTTTGGAGTTTGGGATGATGAGTACGATCTGAAGCTGGGACAAGAAGTGCTCTTGGAAGGGGTCACGGCGCCGGGGCAATTCGCACCCATCATAACGAATTCATCGATTCGGGTTCTTGGCGAGGGCCACCTTCCGCCGGACAAGGAAATCTCACCCGATACAGCGGCCAGCGGAAATGAGGATTCGCAATGGGTCGTGCTGGAAGGGGTGGTGCACCCCATGCAATACGCGGACGGCGTCTATAACTTCAATTTCATGACCAATATCGGATCCATCCGGACTGGCATTGTTATGCCCCAACGTGTTCATCTCGAGAGCCTGATCGATGCTAGGGTTCGGATCCGCGGAGTTTTCGCCACGATCTTCAACCAATACCGACAATTATCCGCCTACCGATTAGCGGTCGGCTCTCTCGACCTGGTCCGAATACTGCAAGCCGCTCCTCCCGATCCGTTCAGCACTCCGGCAGGGCCGATCAAGGATCTCCTTCATTACTCCGGCAAAAGCAGTTTCACTCATCGTGCCCGGGTCGAGGGCACGGTCACACTGCGGCGGGAGGGCTTGCTTTATATCGAGGACAAAACCGGCGGCTTGGAAATTCAAGAAAATGATGCGACCGCCAGGATTGGGGACCTCGTGGATGCCGTCGGATACGCGGTTCCCGGGGACTACTCCCCNNGGCTGGAAGCCGTCGTGCGCCGCTTGGGACAAGGCGCACCGAGCGTGCCCCCGCTGATTTCAGCGGAGGAAGCGCTGGCAGGCAAGTTCAATAACCGGCTGGTACAGATCGACGCCCGCCTGATGGACTCGGTGAACCGCTCAACCCATCAGACTCTGATCTTGCAGGCGGATCAACTGAGCTTCAACGCTCTGCTCGACCACGGTGCGCGGGCCCCATTCCGTGATTTGCGCCAGGGTAGCACGGTGCGACTTACGGGAATCTGCTCTGCCCAGGCGGAAACCTCCGATACGGTCGGTGTAGGCCGCGTGCCGGTATCATTCCGAATTTTTCTTCGCTCTCCAGAAGATATCGCGGTCAT
>PKYX01000161.1 GCA_003132825.1 Acidobacteriaceae bacterium | reverse complement strand
TCGCCGTAGGTGATCTCCGGATATTGCTGGGAAACGGTGCGGCAGCAACGCAGGAACAGCCCGTCCGACAGCTTCATGATATTGGCTTTATGGATGGCATGAATCTTCTTCCGTTTGTTCTTGCGGGCGTATTCGAAGGCAAAACGCGCAATCCGGGTCGAAGCCTTCTCGGTAATGATCTTGATGCTTTCGACCACGCCCGGGACCACTTCATGCTCGATTCCCGAGTACAGGCTCTCCGTGTTCTCGCGCACAATGATCAGATCTACGTCCGGATAGCGGGTCGGAATATGGGGAAGGTTCTGGATGGGCCGGAAATTCGCATACAGCTCGAACTGCTTGCGCAGCGCCACGTTGATGCTCGGAAAACCCCCTCCGACCGGCGTCGTCACCGGCCCCTTCAGCCCGACCCGCGTGCGCTCAATCGATTCGGTGAGCTCCTTCGGAATGTACTCGTGATACTTGGCGTAGGCCTCGGCGCCCGCCTGAAAGCTTTCCCAGTGAAACTTCAGCCCGGTCGCCTCGAGGATGCGCACCGCCGCTCCGGTTACTTCCGGTCCAATGCCATCCCCGGGAATCAGCGTGATCTTGTAGGCCATCTGGTCGTTCTCGGTGCCGCCTGCAATCCTTGCCGTCATTTGCCGGCGGGGCTATTCCTTCGCCGCCACTTTGCCGCGAACCTCGGCACTCTCTTTAGTTTTCACCAACTCCTTCAACTCCGTCATGAACTCCTTGACGTCCTTGAAATCGAGATAGACNNTCCAGCTTGCTGATCGGCACCGGCCGCTTCTCGCAAGCCCGCAGCAACCCGTTGAGAACTTTCTGACGGTCAAATTTCTCCCGCCGACCGTCCTTCTTCACCACCATGTAGGGGATTTCATCGATGCGCTCGTACGTGGTAAAGCGCTTGCCGCACTTCAGGCATTCCCGGCGGCGGCGGATGGAATCGGCTTCCTTGCTCTCGCGCGAATCCACCACTTTGTCATTTGCAAACCCGCAAAAAGGACACTTCATGGGCGCTTCAAAAGAGACTATTCGCAATTGTAACAGGCACACCTCGCGACCCAGCCCGGGCAGAGCGACCGCGGCCCGAAGACCCGCGGGCTCCGCGAAAATTCACATCTTTACGAAGTGCCCCTCTTCGACCGTTGCCGGCGCGGTCTCGGCGGCCGTCTGGAGCCGGGGCCGCGGTGGCATCTCGACGCTAGGCGCCCGCTTCTTCCTGTTGGCTTTCCTCCGACAGTTTGCGCAACGAGATCCGTTCATAGTGGGCCAGAACCAGGCCCAAGGGCACGATCGAAACAAATGTAACCAGCCACAGCAGGATTCCACAGCTGGCCGACAATTCATGCGAGGTATTGAAGATATGCTGCAGCGCCGAAATCGTTGCCAGTTGCGAACCTCCCCCGACGCCCGGCAACTGGATCAGCGATCCCAGCATGCTCGACCCCATCAAAAGCAGCACTTTCGCCACCGTCATATGCTCGAGGGGCGCTCCGTAAGCATGCGTGACCTCCCGGTAGCAGAGCGCGACCGTCCACCACATGGCCACCGACAGCAGCGAGATCTCGAGAAACGACAGGGGATCGTGGATGGTGTCGAGCCCGTGATGGAACTCGCGCACCCGTTGCGCAATCCTCGCCCCCAGGTTCGCCGCCAAATGGGCGAAGCGCGCTTCCACCCAACTCGCCAGGGCCTCTCCGTAGCGCGCCACGAGCAAGGCCCCCAGGCTCAGGCCGCCGACCACTGCCACCAGCAAAAAGCCGCCCAAGCGCAGCCGATGATAAATGTCCGGATTGGGCAGGGACCGCAGGGTGGTGGGCAGAAAAATGGCCAGCACCAACAGCACCGTAAACGCCCCTACATCGAAAATTCGCTCGACCGCCCATACCGCCATCTGGGAAGAAAAACTGAGACCCTCGCGCCGGGCGATCAAGTAGGGACGAATCAACTCTCCCGCCCGTCCCAGCAGAGCCAGGCCGGTGAAGCCGATGACGGTCGGAGGGATGGTTCCGGCGAGCGAGGCTTGTGGGCGCACCGGCCGCAGAAAAATCTTCCAACGAACCGCGCGCAGGATGTAGGTAGAGTAAATCAGACCCACGGCGCGCAAAATATGCAGCAGGCTGAGATGCCGGCCTTGGTCCCAGAACGTCGCCCAATCAAAATTCTTCCAGGTGCGAAACTGCAAATAGACGAGAACCGCGAGTACGGCGAGCGCCAGTCCGTAAATAGCGATTTGCTTTTTGTTCATTGAGCGACGACGTCCACGAACCGAACCTCCCAGGCCAGAGCAGCAAAGCTCCCTGCCAAGGTAAACGACATGCACCGGAGGGTCAACGCAGCGAAACCGCGGGGCGCAATCATCGCCGCGCAGGCATTCCCTCGATCGAGCCCGCGGGGCCATTCGCGATTCACGGGGAAGCTATGAGGTTGGCAGGGGGCGCGGATTTTGGGGAACTCTGAGCCTTGCTGCGTGCGGCTTTGGCCGCCTTCTGCTCGGCCAATTTCTTTTGGTTGAACTCCCGGATAATGCGCGCCACATAGGCCTGGGTCTCGTGAAAGGGAGGCACGCCCCCATAGTGCTCGACCCGCTGCGGGCCGGCATTGTAGGCGGCCAGCGCTTTGATCAAGTCAAAGTCGTAGCGCTCGAGCAGGGTGCGCAGGTACTGCGTGCCGCCTTCGACGTTGGCTTGCGGATCAAAGGCATTCGCGACTCCGAGGCCCGAGGCCGTTCCCGGCATCAGTTGCATCAGCCCTTGCGCGCCCTTCGGCGACACGGCGCGTACGTTGAACCCGCTCTCGGCGTGGATCACGCTGCGGATCAGATCAGGATCCAGATGATGGCGCTCGCCGGCCGAGGCCACCACTTCGTCCAGTCCGGAGGACTTCTCGGCCGCCGGGGCGAGCGGGGAGAGGTCCGGCTCAAAGTGGTCGATCTGATCCGTCGGCACATCTACATACCCGGTGGCTGGCGGACTCACATACAGCCGGGTCACCGAACCGACAACCTCCCGCCGATCGTGACGAATCGAAAATCCGTTATGCAAGACCGCCAGATCTGAGCCCATGGCCCGAACCGACAGTGCGAGCACCAGTCCGCAGGCGAACAGGCGTAATCCAACCCTGATTCCGATGAGCCCGCCTGATTCACCCCGAAAGGCCATATGGTGGTCCGCTTGTGAGCTTAGAACCCAGCTGGCAACCAACGCAAGATGCCTTCCGTGCAGGGTCACCGCAATCGAGCGTCCAGCTCCAACACCTGCGCAATGGCCGCCGCCACGCCGTTTTGGTCGTTCGGCAAAGTCAGGGTCCAACCCTTGCGCCGCAGCTCCTCTGACGCATTCCCCATGATAAATGGCCGTCCGGCAAAGGCCAGCATCTCGATGTCGTTGTAATTGTCACCAATGGCCATGACCTGTTCGCGCGGGATTCCGCGATGCCAGGCCCAGCGCGCCAGGGCGTGCCCCTTCGAGCATCCTCGGTTCAGCACGTCGAGCATCGAAAGATCGCGCCCCGGATACTCGGTACGGAGCACCGTGATGTCCCGCTCGAGCCCGCTCCTCGCCAAAGCCGCCAGCGCCCGTTGCATGCGCGCGACAGTGCCACAAAACATGGCCTGGACCGGATCGCGGGTGAGCGAGTTCTCAATCGGGATCACGAAATCAATAAACTGCAAGTTCTTCTCGAGCCAGCGCTCGATGCTTTCGTTCAACTCGTCGATGTGCTCAATCACCACCGCGCCCTTGGCCTCGGTATCGAACGTCAGGACGGTATTGCCGCGAAACTCCTGCATGGCCGCGCACAGTCTCCGGCAGGTTGCCGCCGGCAGGGGGTCGGAGTGAAAGGTCTCCCCCGTCATCGACCGCGTCACCGCTCCATTTGAACTGATGAGCCAGAAATCAAATCCCAGCTGCCGCGCGATCGGCAGCGCAAAAGCATGCCGCCGCCCGGTCACGAGAACCACCTCCACCCCTTCCTCGTGGGCCTGCCGCATCGCCGCCCGATCACCATCGGAGATGCGGAACTGGGGATTGAGCAGAGTGCCGTCGATATCGACGGCCAGCAGGCGGATGGGAGCGTTCACCAAGAGATTCTAGCAGTCGGCCGCTTGACTCCGGCCGACACCGTCCCTCACCGCGAGCCAGATGAACTGGAGATCAGGAGGCGAGAAAAGAACCGAGAAAACCGGAGCGACGCCAGGCTCTCGAAGCGGAGCCAACTCCCACCGCACCCATGCTATAGTGCGAAAAAGAATGGGATCGCTGCTATTCTTCGCCTTTTCCTGGTGGGGCATTATCCTCCAGGCCGTCGCCATCATCCATTTCATCCGCCGGCGCCCCGATACCTTTTGGCTTTTCGTGATTCTGATCGGGGGCTGGCTGGGCGCCCTAGTCTACATCGCGCTCGAAGTCATCCCGGATGCCGGCTTGCTCCGCCAGTCCTTTAAAGTCTTTCCTCGCCGCAGCCGCATCCGGGAGCTGGAATCGGCCATTCTGGACAACCCTTCGGCGGGGAACTACGAAGAACTGGCGGATCTCTATCTCGAGGAAGCGAATTACGCTCGCGCCCGTCGGTACTATGACCAATCGATCTCCATCCGCACCGACTCCCCCGATCCCTTCTACCGCCGCGCCATTGCCGCCATCCGGATGGCGGACTACGCTGCCGCTGTGCCGGATCTGGAGCGCGTCGTCTCCGAGGATACGCAATACGACTTTCACGGCGCCGCCGGCCTGCTGGCCCACGTCTACGCCAATACCGGGCAGCCGGAGAAAGCAGCGAAGTTGTTTCAAGAGGTAACGAAAATCTCGACCTCCTCGGAGACTTACTACAACTACGCCTGCTTTCTGGCCTCCCGCGAGCGCCCGGCCGAGGCCCGGGAATGGGCGGAACGCCTGCTGGACAAACGCCGCAATATGCCGGGCTACCTGCGCCGCCGCGAGCGTCCCTGGTTCCGGAAAGCAAACGCCTTGTTGAGCCGGTTGCCGGCATGAAAACCCGGCGACTCCCGGCGGGCAAGCCGTCGAGCCGGAACGCCCGAGCGCACCGCGGGCCTTTCGCGACTCCTGCTAAACTTCCCCCGTGTCCTCTGTAATCCAGCTTGAGTGCACCAGTTGTGGTGCAACTGTTTCCGCCGATCGTCCCCAAACTATTTGCCCCCAGGATGGCGGCGTATTGTTTGCGCGCTACGACCTCGCTTCCTTGAAGCAATCCTTTAACCCCAGCTCGCTCCTCAACCGCCCGCCGAATCTCTGGCGCTACGCCGAAGTCCTGCCCGAAGCCCAGCCCGTTACCCTCGGCGAGGGCTTTACGCCGCTCCTCCCCAGCCGCGAATTTCCAAACGTCTACATCAAGGACGAAGGCCTGAACCCGACCGGCTCTTTCAAAGCCCGCGGCCTCTCGGTAGCTGTGACCATGGCCAAGGCCTACGGCCTGAAAAAGCTGGCGCTCCCCTCCGCCGGCAACGCTGCCAGCGCTTTGGCTGCCTACGCCGCCGCCGCCGGCATCGAGGCGCATGTGTTTATGCCATGGGACGTCCCGCTGGCGAACCGGGTCGAGTGCGAAAACTATGGCGCGCACGTTACCTTGGTCGACGGCCTCATCGGCGACTGCGCCCGGCTGGTCGCGGAGCGCAAAGAGAAAGAAGGCTGGTTCGACGTCTCCACGCTGAAGGAGCCTTTTCGCCTGGAAGGCAAAAAAACTATGGGTTATGAGATCGCAGAGCAGCTGGCCTGGCGGCTGCCGCAGGGAATCGTCTATCCGTGTGGCGGCGGCGTGGGTTTGATCGGCATGTGGAAAGCTTTTGACGAGATGGAAGCCCTGGGCTGGATCAGCGCCGAACGCCCCCGCATGATCGCGGTACAGTCAGCCGGCTGTGCTCCGATCGTGCAGGCATGGCAGTCCGGGCGCGCCAGCGCAGAGCCTTGGCCGAACCCGGAGACCATAGCGGCGGGCCTGCGCGTGCCCAAGCCCTCCGGCGGTTCTCTAATTCTCGACATTCTGAAGCAAAGCCGCGGCGCCGCGCTGGCGGTGACGGATGACGAAATCATGCAGGCCCTGGGGCACTGGGCGCGCGTCGAAGGCGTGTTCGCCGCGCCCGAAGGCGCAGCGTCTTTGGCGGCCTATCGCCAGCTGCGCGTCCAGGGGTTTTTCCGCCCGAACGACACCGTGGTCTTGTTCAACACCGGGGCGGGCTTGAAGTATCTGGACGTGATTGATCACTACGGTAAGCGACCGAAGACCCCCGCCGCACGCCATATCGGCGGAATTATCGGACCCTATTAGGGGGGCTTCTGTGCTCTCTACTGGGTTTTCCTCCGATCCTCGAAAACCAGAGACTGAATGAGCAGGGGAAGAAATCAGCAAGACAAGTGGAGGAAGGACTGCAACCGATAGAGCCCGAGCCTGACCTTCGACCGAGCCGCACCTCCTCGCGCCCGCTTCCTCCGGTTCGCCTCCTGCTTTACACTGAACCACTTGACCGCCGACCTTCAATCCTGGATTGACCGCCTGCGTCGGGGCGATGCGCTGGCCTTGTCGCGCGCCATCACCACCGTCGAGAACCATGCCCCGGGATGGCGGGACCTGCTCAAGGAACTATTCCCGCATACCGGCCGGGCCCGCATCATCGGACTCACCGGCGCTCCGGGGGCGGGCAAGAGTACGCTGGTCGACCATTTGGCCCGTCAATACCGCCAGGAAAACCGGAGCGTCGGCATTATCGCCGTTGATCCCACCAGTCCCTACACCGGGGGAGCGATTCTCGGTGACCGGATTCGCATGCAGCAACATTTCTCCGACCCGGGCGTTTACATTCGCAGCATGGCCACCCGCGGTTCCCTGGGCGGCCTGGCGGGCGCTACCGCCGATGTCTCCGCTATCCTCGACGCTTCCGGCCGCGACTTCGTCATGATCGAGACCGTCGGCGTGGGCCAGGATGAGGTCGATGTCGTCCGTCTGGCCGACATCACGGTGGTGATTCTAGTGCCCGGGATGGGAGACGATGTGCAAAGCATCAAGGCCGGCATCATGGAGATTGCGGACATTTTTGTGATCAACAAGAGCGACCACCCGGGGGCGGAGCGCGTGGAGCGCGAGATCCGCGCCCTGCAGTCGCTCGCCGCCCGCGCCGATCGCTGGACTCCCCCCATCGTGAAAACGGTGGCCAGCGAAGGCCTGGGAATCGAGGACCTGGTGGCCGCCATCCGGCAATGGGAAACTTATCAGCAAGCCGGAAATCGCGATCGGGTGCGGCAGGCCGAAAACTGGGAAGGTCGCTTGATCGCCATGCTGCGCGACGCCTTGCTCGAAGAGGCACTCGATCGCATGCCGGCGGGCGCCATTGCCGGTTACGCCGCCGAGATCGCCGCCCACCAGCGTGACCCGTATACTCTGGTAGAAGAAATTGTCGGCAGGCTCGAGACCAAGAGCTGATCCCGACTACGCGGAGCGGCCAAGCGGACAAGGTAGTCGCCCCCGAAGCGAACGCGCATCCCATGCCCAGGCTCGATCATCTCGGAATCGCGGTACGATCCCTGGCCCGAGCCAAGGGCATCTACGAAAATCTCGGGCTGAGCATTTCTCCCGAGGAACTGGTCGAGGGCGAACAGGTGCGGGTGGTGATGATCCCGCTCGGCGGGACCCGACTGGAGCTGCTCGAACCCACCGCTGAAAACTCGGTCATTGCCAAGTTCCTGGCCAAGCGCGGCGAGGGCCTGCACCATATCTGCCTGCGCGTGCCTGATTTGGGGGCAGCGGTCGAAAAGCTGAAACGCGATGGCGTGCGCCTGACCTCGGAACAGATTAAGGTCGGAGCCGGCGGCCATCGCTACGTGTTTGTGCATCCCGCAAGCGCGGGCGGCGTGCTGCTCGAACTGGTGGAGGGTCCCTAGGCGACGGAAAACTCCGCGACCTTCGGCAGGGATGCCATGCTCGTTCTGGCCACCGACACTTCGGGAAAACAAGGCAGCATCGCGCTGGCCGAGGGCGAGCCGGATGGAACCTGCCGGGTGCTCGAAGTCTGGCCGCTCGCCGGGGGAATGTTTTCTGCCGAGCTCGTGCCCCAAGTCGCCGCGTTGCTGGCCAAGCACGGATTCAGCCAGCACGACATCGCGGCCTTCGCCGTGGCCTCGGGACCGGGATCATTCACCGGTCTGCGGGTTGGCCTGGCGGCCATCAAGGCCCTGGGTGAGGTCCTGGGCAAGCCGATTGCGGCGGTGTCGTTGCTCGAAGCCGTGGCCGTGGCGGGGAGTTCCACAGGTCGAGTGCTGGCCGCGCTTGACGCCGGCCGCAGCCAAGTTTACGGCGGCGAATATCTGGTCGGGGAACCCACGCGCTCGATCGGCGAGCGCTTGCTGACCCGCGAGGAATTCCTGGCCGCTGCCGAGCTCTCCCGGGCGATTACACCGGATGCCGTCCTGGCCCTGGTGGCGCGCGAGGCAGGTCGGTCGATCGAAGAAATCGAACGACCGACGAGCGCTGCCGTGGCGCGCCTCGGCTGGAAAAAAATCCTGGCTCGCGAGATCGTTTCTCCGGCAGACTTAGACGCGAACTATATTCGCCGTACCGACGCAGAAATCTTCCACCAGAACTCGTAGTGCGGCGCACTCGAAGAGACCTGTGCTTTGCCCATTCGCCCCGCCACCCCCGCCGACATAGCCGCCCTCCTGGCGCTCGAGCGCGCATCGCTCACCGCCGGACACTGGTCCGGACTGCAATATCAAGCCATCTTCGAGCCCACCGCCCCGCCCCGCATCGCACTGCTCGAGGAAGAAGAATCAACGCTCCTCGGATTCCTGATCGCGCGCCCGCTCGGTGCGGAATGGGAGCTCGAGAACCTGGTCGTGGCCGCGGCGGCACGCCGCCGTGGCCTGGGCACGCGCCTGCTCGACGAGCTCTTCGGGGTGCTTCGCAGCCAAGCGGGCGCTGCCCTTTTCCTCGAAGTGCGAGAATCGAACCGAGCCGCCCGCGCGCTCTACGAGAAGTCCCGGTTCATCGAGGTGAACCGGCGCAAACTCTATTACCGCGACCCCTTGGAGGATGCCGTGATGTATCGCCTGATCCTCTGATCCGCGCTTCGTTCTCCGCCCCTCCGCGGCCCAATTTGGGACCCTAACCACCTGAGTACTGGGGTCTTAACCCTAGGAGGAATTTGGGATTGAAGCGGCCAAATTCCTGTGGTACGGTATGGGCGAAACTTAGCTAGGAGGTCTACTGGATGCTAGCTTCAATGGACCAACTCCTCTCCGGCCACGAAGAATTCCGCAAGCTGGTGCAGGAACACAAGCAATATGAACAGCGTCTGGGTTCACTCACCGAAAAACGATATCTCACCGACGACGAAAAACTAGAAGAAGTCCGCTTAAAGAAGTTAAAGCTGCGTCTCAAGGACCAGATGGAGTCGATTGAGCGCCAGTACCGGCTGCACCTGCACACCAACCAGGTTGCCTGATCTCTAGCGTCCAATGCAGCCCGCTTCGGGTTCGAGCAGGGCGAGTCTGCTCACCGCTCGGTGCCGCTGAAACTCCTCCCAATCCGCCGGGCCTAGAGGAAATGCGTGCTGCTCAGTTCGCGCCTGCTCTATAATTCCAGCTACCTCTCCATGGTTCCTGACGGCTACTACTATGCGATACCGCTGCTGGGCGCGGCCGGGCTAATGGGCTGGCTGGCGGGCGCGGCATGGACCTTGCCCGCTCTGCTGTTGGCGGCTTTCTTCTTGTGGTTTTTTCGGGACCCGGAGCGCGTCATCCCGCCGGCGGCGCATGCGGTGGTTTCTCCCGGGGACGGCAAGGTCACGGATCTGTCCCCTCGCACCGTCGATGGAATCGAACGTACGCGCATCAGTATTTTTCTCAGCGTTTTTGATGTGCACGTGAACCGCTCCCCCATTGCCGGGGTGATTCGCGACGTGCGCTACCAGCGCGGCCAGTTTCTGAATGCCATGAATTCCGCCTCCGCCGAACACAACGAGCAGAATACGGTCACCGTCGAAGGCGAGGGCCATGCCGTGGTCTTCAAGCAGATCGCCGGTCTGTTGGCGCGGCGCATTGTTTTCACCAAGAAAGTTGGCGACCGCGTCGCACGTGGAGAACGCATCGGCCTGATCAAGTTCGGCTCGCGCGTGGATGTGCTGCTCGAGCCCTCGGCCACCCCGCAGATCAAAGTCGGAGACCGGGTCAAGGGCGGCTCGACGGTCCTCGCCTATCTCGGTCCGGAGTCCGCCCCAGTGGCGGCCAGCCGCTCTGAACCCGCGCAACAAGGAGTCCGGTGATGGAGCCGGACCTCTACCCCACTCCCAAACGCCGCCGGGAAGACCAGCCTCGGCGCCGGCTCAGCAAAGGCTTGTACATTCTGCCGTCGCTTTTTACCACGGCCAACATCGCCGCCGGTTATTACGCGATTCTGCAGGTCACGCACGGGACCCCGGCCGAACCCTGGCATTTTGACAACGCCGCCAAAGCCATCGGATTCGCATTTCTTTTCGACGGCCTCGACGGACGCATCGCGCGCATGACCAAGACCAGCAGCGACTTTGGCCGCGAGCTCGATTCGCTGGCTGACGTGATTACCTTCGGCGTGGCCCCGGCCATGCTGGCCTTTATGTGGGGGTTCCGGGAAATGTCCCCCGCCATCCCGCCCGAGATGTTTGGCCGCCTGGTGCAACTGGGCGCCATCGCCAGCTTTCTTTTCCTGATGGCGGGCGCCAGCCGCCTGGCCCGCTTCAACATCACCTCCAACCCGCAGCCCTCCAATCCCGGACGCCCGGGCAAGAAGTATTTTGTCGGCATGCCGATTCCAGCCGGCGCCGGGGTCATCGCCGCCGTCGTACATTTTTCCTCGGGCTCTCCCGTCGTCGCTACCTGGACGGCCATCACCTGGTTGCTTTTGATCGTGGCCGCTGCGTATCTCATGGTGAGTACCTGGCGCTTCAACAGCTTCAAGGACATCGACCTGCGTTCGCGCCAGCCCTTCCGCCTCATCGTGCTGTTCGGACTGCTGTTTGCCGCGATCTGGTATTTCTCGCAGTGGGTGCTGTTCGTGCTCGCGCTGCTCTACATGTTCTCCGGTGTATTCTGGCGCCTGCAGTGGATTTTCCGCCGCAAGAGTGGGCCGCCGCCGCCTTCCTACAAGGAGGCATCCGAGACCTCATGAGTTCTCACTCCAGACCTGCTGCCCCGCATCTCGAGCCGGTGCGCGTCGGCAATCTCTACCGCCTGGCCATTGTCGGCGCCGCCTCGCTCAAGGGAAAAGAGGTCGCCGAGGCGCTCAACGACCGCAATTTTCCTTCGATCGACATCAAGCTGCTCGATGACGATGAGTCACTCGGCCAGCTGGAGACCGTGCGCGACGAGATTACGTTCATCCAGAGCGTCCGCTCCGAACAGTTCGACAAGGTCGACTTCACATTCTTTGCCTCCGATGCCGAATGCACCGGCAGGAACTGGAAGAGCGCCCGCCAAGCCGGAAGCTCCATCATCGATCTCTCCTATGCCCTCGAGGATGAGCCGGACGCAGTCGTGCGCTCCCCGCGGATCGACCGCCAGTTGGGTCGCGCCCTCACCCCTGAACTGCAACCCGGTCCGTCTGTGATCGCGCACCCCGCTGCCGTCGTGCTGGCTACCCTTCTGCTGCGGGCCCAAAAGGCCGGCGAGGTGAAGCAGGTGGTGGCTACCGCATTCGAACCCGCCTCCGAGCATGGCCAGAAGGGCATGGACGAGTTGCACCAACAAACCATCAACCTGCTTTCCTTCCAGCCGCTACCCAAGAGCGTTTTCGACACCCAGGTGGCCTTCAACCTGCTAAGCCGCTATGGAGAAGAGTCCGTGCCCACGCTCGCCGCGGTCGAGCGGCGGGTCATGAAACACTACCGGCAAATCGCCGGCAAAGATGCCCCGATCCCTTCGTTGCTGCTGCTGCAAGCGCCCGTGTTCCACGGCTACACCTTCGCCGTGCATATCGAAATGGCGGGGCTGGCGGACATCGGCAACCTCTCCCAGGCGCTGGCCGGAGAGCATGTGTCGCTCAGCCGCCTGGCCGATGAAGCGCCGAGCAACGTCAATGCCGCCGGCCAGGGCGACATCCTGGTCTCTCTGGCAGCCGACACCAACTCCCCCCATAGCGTTTGGCTCTGGGCCGCCGCCGACAACCTGCGCATCGCCGCCGCGACCGCAGTCGAGTGCGCGGAAGCCATGGCGGCCAGCCGCCCCCGGGGAAAAATCCAGTGACCCGGGAGGTCGCGCGGGCACACTTGCCGGCCGAGGCCCCGGCCGCGCATCGGCCCCGCTCGAGCCCCCGCGGGACCAGCGCCGAGTCCCCGCCGCGAGGGCCCGGAGTTCGGGCCTCGAGAATCAGGTTTTCGCTCCTCACCCTGATCTCGCTCGCGAGTGCCGCTTGCGGCTATCACACCGCTGGCCACGCCTCCACCCTGCCCACCGAAGTCAAGACCATCGCTGTGCCCGCGTTCGCGAACAACACCGAGACTTACAAAGTCGAGCAGATGCTCACCGCCGCGGTCGTCCGGGAGATCACCACCCGCACTCATTATCATGTCGTGAACCAGATCAGTGACGACGCCGACGCCACCCTGCGGGGCACCGTGCTCTCCACCTACAGCGCGCCTTTGACCTTCGACTCGCAAACCGGTCGGGTGGCCAGCGTCCTCCTCACCGTCAACATGAAGGTGGTCTTGACCGACCGGCGCGGCAAGGTCCTGTATCAGAATTCCGCCTATGTCTTTCGCGAGCAGTACGAGGTATCGACCGAGCTCAACAGTTTCTTCGAGGAAGACTCGCCTGCTTTAGAACGTCTGTCGCGCGATTTCGCACGCACCCTGATTGCCAATATTCTGGAGGGGTTCTGAACATGAAGCGGCACCTCGATCGGGGAAGATTCTAGATGCGGTCCTTCGCCGCATCCGACCGCTTCCTCTCGGAGGTCGAAGCTCGCAAACTGCGCCCTGCCTATGTCTTCGTAGGCGACGAGGTCTTCTTCCGCAGGCGCTGCCGCGAGGCCATCCTCGAACACCTGGTCCCACCCGACCTGCGCGATTTCAGCCTGTTCGAATTCGACCTAGCGGAGACCGATCTGGCCGAGGTCCTCGATCGCGCCCGCACCCCTTCGCTCATGGCGCCTTTCCAGGTGTTCTTCGTAAGGGGCGTGAAAAATCTCTACGGCCGGGCCTCGAACGAGGAAAGGCTCGCCGCCATCGAGCAATACTGCAAGGATCCGAATCCGGACGCGGTTCTCGTCTTCGTCGCCGACCACATCAGCATCCCCGCCGACGCCCGTCGCATGGACATGACCGACAAGGATCGCTATCAGCGCATCCGCGACACCCTGGGTCAGTATTGCGCCATCGTCGAGTTGGCGCGGGTCCATGAAGGAGAGGCGGTTCGCTGGCTCACCGATTACTGCGCCACCCAGGGCGCAGCCATCGACGCCGACGCCGCCCGCGAGTTGGTCGATGCCCTGGGCAGCGACATGACGATGATCTCGAATGAGCTCGAAAAGTTGCTCCTCTATGTCGGCGGGAAAAAACATGTCACCCTGGGCGATGTCGAAACCATGGTGCTGGCCGCCAAGCAGCGCTCTCTCTATGAACTCACCGACGCCATTTCCGCCAAAGACCGAGTGCGCGCGCTCGAAATGCTCGACGCCATCCTCAGCTCGGGCGAAGGCGACGAGGCTGCCATCGGCCATCTCTTCATGTTAGCCAAGACGTTCCGCCAGATGCTCGTGATCCTCGAGCGCAACGTGCGCGACCAGCGCATGTTGTGGGCCGCCCTGTGGCAGGGATTCCGCGTTCCTCCTTTTGCCGCCGACGACCTCATCAAGCAGGCTCGCCGCTACAAGTCGAAAAGGGAACTGACGCGAGCCCTTCGCCTGGTGGCAAAGACCGACCTTGCACTACGTTCCAATCCCGTGAGTAAGCGCCTGATCTTGGAGAAATTGGTGCTCGAACTGACCGCAGAACCGAAGCCCGAATCGGGATGGATGCAGGAGGAACTGCCGGTTTGAGGGAACTGGGTGTTCTACCGAGGCCGGCTGCCGTCGATCGAGCGGATGGGTCGGACGGATCGAATGGGTCGAACGGATCGGCCCGGCATCATCTTTCTCGCCTATGGGCGGAGTACCGCCGGCAGCCAGTATCCTGCGGCCACCAGCGAACCGTGGGATGACGGGAGTGGAGGAACGAGGGAGCTACTTCAAGGCATGCAAACGCGCGCTCAGGCGGGATTTATAGCGCGAGGCCGTGTTCTCGTGCAGCGTGCCCTTCTGAATCGCCTTGTCGAGCGCGGACACCGCCTGCCGGAAGACCTTATCCGCGGCCGTCTTATCGCCCTTAGCCAGGGCTTCCCGCAGTTCCCGCAACTCGGTGCGCAAGCGAGACGTATTGTTCCGATTGCGCGCGGTGCGCTTCTCGGTCTGACGAGCGCGTTTCAGCGCTGAAAAATGATTTGCCATGGAATCTGTGCGCCTATCTAGAGCAATATTTTGTGTCGAACCCGACGCTTGATTTTACGGGAGTGTCTCGTACCCGGTCAAACCGCCCCCCGGCAGATCCCCTGTCACTCCCCGGGAACCCCGGCGGGGCCCGGCCATTGACTCCCCCGACCCTCCAGGGTACCCTATCGTCAATGGCAGTTGTTTGCACCTGGGTCGCGAGCACCCCGGCTGGTTCCACCTCGAGACACAACCCTTGTACGCTTCGAGACATCAGGAGAGCTGCGGCCGTTTCCCGGGCCGAACCTCGACCGCAATGCGCCGCCAGGGAGGGAATACCGTCAAACTGAATGAAGAAACGCATCGAGCTTTCGCCCAACATCGAGACCTTGTTCGGCACCCGCGATGAGAACCTGCACGTGCTCGAAGACGGCCTGCAGGTCGCCATCGACCTGCGTTCGGACTCCATCCAATTGGAGGGCGCGGCTCAGGCCGTAACCCGCGCCCAGCAAGTCTTCGCCGACTACGAACACCTGCGGCGCTCCGGCTTCACCTTCAGCAACGGCGACCTCAACAGCCTGCTACGCGTCCTCACCACCGACCCCAAAGCTACCCTTCGGGGCTTGGCCGAAGCCGGGCGCGAGCGTTCCTTCGGAGGCCGGACGGTGCAGCCGAAAAGCGCCAACCAGCGCCGCTATCTTGAGGCCATCGAAAAGCATGACATGGTGTTCGGCATCGGCCCCGCCGGCACCGGCAAGACGTACCTGGCGGTCGCCATGGCTATTTCGGCCCTCTTGGCCAAGCGGGTGAACCGCATCATTTTGGCCCGTCCCGCGGTCGAGGCCGGCGAACGGCTGGGATTCCTTCCGGGCACGCTGCAGGATAAGATCGATCCCTACCTGCGCCCTTTGTACGACGCTCTGTACGACATGCTCGACCCGGAGCGGGTCGACCGCTATCTGGAGAAAAGCGTCATCGAGATCGCGCCCATCGCATTCATGCGAGGCCGCACCTTGAACGATTCCTTTGTCATCCTGGACGAGGCCCAAAACACCACCTCCGAGCAGATGAAAATGTTCGTCACCCGCCTGGGCTTTAATTCGAAGGCGGTGATCACCGGCGACGTCACCCAAATTGACCTGCCCAGCGCCCGCCGCAGCGGTCTGCTCGAGGCCGTGGACATCCTCAAGAAGGTCGAAGGACTTACCTTCATCTACTTCGATGAGTCAGATGTGGTGCGCCACCATCTGGTGCAGCGCATCATCCGCGCCTATGACGAACACAAGACCCGCGCCGCCGAAGATCAGATGTCGCAGCCGGAATCCCGGAGCAACGGCAAGTCCCACCCCGCCTCCGGCCCATCTCCGGTGCCCGAGACGCAGAACCCGAAGCCGGCCGTGTCCCCGGCCAGAACACAAGCCGACGAATAAGGGTAAAATGATTCGGGAGGGTGCCATCTTGGGCCCTCCCCTTTTGTTTTGGTACCAATGATCATCTTGCGAAAACCGGTGGCAGGCCTGAGCGAGACCACCCTGGCCAGTTTTATCGCGCGCGCGCGCCGCGCGGCCGGGCTGGCGGGTGCGGTCAATGTCCTCGTCACCAGCAACCGCGAGTTGCGCGCCCTGAACCTGCGTTTCCGCGGGAAAGATTGCCCCACCGATGTCTTGTCGTTTCCGCCCATGCCCGGCCTGATCGACGGCCTGGCCGGCGACGTGGCCATTTCGGCGGACCTGGCGGCCGAGAATGCCCGTCTCCTCCGCCACCCCCTCGCCATCGAGATCAAGATCCTAGTGCTGCACGCGATTCTGCATCTTGCCGGCTATGACCACGAACACGATCGGGGCGAGATGGCGCGTCGGGAATCGAACCTTCGCCGTTTGCTCGGGTTGCCCGGGGGACTCATCGAAAGAAATCGCCCGCGGCTTCGGTCCGAGCATCAGGGGTCGGGCGAAGGGTCCGAGCGCACCCGCAAGAAACCGCGAGCGGTTCCTTCTGCCTCCGCCGCGCCCACCGGAAAGGCCGCCCACGCTGGGCGCCTGCCGCGTTCCCGATGAACTACGCTATTTCCATCGCGTTGCTTCTTCTGACGGGCCTGCTCACTCTGGTGTCCTACCTGGACCGTGTCTACACCGAAATCGGTAAATTTCTATCCCGCGAGTTTCAGGACAATATCGATACGTTCGAACGCGACGTCGAGCCTCGGCTCGGCGTGGGCCGCGAGCGGGCCGCCATCTCGATGGCGGTGCTGGCGCAGATGGTGACCGCGGCGATCGCTTTGCTGGTGGGCTACATCGTTTTCCGAGACCGTGCCTGGAGCGCTCCCGAAATCCTGCAAGCCACGCTCAGCCTGGTCCTGATCATCATCGTCTTCAACCGTTTTCTGCCCTTTGTCTTTTTCTCGCGCACCCGGGGCCAGTGGCTGGCCCACTGGGTCCTGGTGCTGCGCACCCTCATCTACCTGGTGCTCCCCGTCACTCTGGTCCTCGGTTTCCTGCGCTCGGTCACGGCTCTCACCAAGGAGCATTCCGACGAAGAACCGGAGAGCCACTCCGAGGCGGTCGACGCTCTGATCGAGGCCGGCCAGGAAGAAGGCATCCTGCACGAAAGCAATCGCGACTTGATCCAGTCGGCGGTCGAGTTCGGGGAAAAGACGGTGCGCGAGGTCATGAAGCCGCGCCCCGAAATCGTTGCCGTCCCCACCAACACCACGCTCGAACGATTTATCGAGCTGCTGCGCGCCCAGCCCTTTTCCCGGGTCCCGGTCTTCGATGGCACCATTCACCACATCGTCGGCATCGTGCACGCGCAAGACGTGCTGCAAGTGCCCGACACCGAAGCCCGCACCCGCACCGTCGACACCGTCATGCGCACCGATGTCCACTTCGTGCCGGAGAGCAAGCTGGGGAGCGACCTGTTGCGCGAGATGCAGAACAGCAACATCCGGATGGCCATCGTGGTGGACGAATACGGCGGGGTCGCCGGCGTGGTCACAATCGAGGACCTGGTCGAAGAGATCGTGGGCGAAATTCACGACGAACGCGAGCGCGCCGAAGTGGTGCGCGAAAACGACCACTCCTACGTTGTGCCCGGCAACATGGATGTCGACCGTCTCGACGAGCTGTTCGGCGTCCGCCTCGAAGGCAAGGAGTCGGCCACCGTCGCCGGCCTGGTCAGCGAACTGGCCGGCCGAATTCCGCAGAAGGGCGAAGTCATCGAGGATGATGGACTGCGCTTCGAAGTCCTCGAGTCAACCGATCGCCGGGTCGAACGGGTTCGCATCACATCCCAGCCCAAACAAATGAAACTGATATAGTCTGTTGGGTACCCGAGCGTCCCGACCCGCGGTGCGTGCGGGAGTCTTGCTCATCTCGCGGACCCATGTCCTTCCACTCCGGTTTTGTCTGCATTCTCGGCCGTCCCAATGCTGGCAAGTCCACGCTGCTGAACGCGTTGGTGGGCGAAAAGCTCGCCATCATCAGCCCCAAGCCGCAAACCACGCGCAACCGCATTCTCGGAATCCTGCACGTCCCCAAGAAAAAAAATAAGTCCGGTGGACAAGTCGTCCTCATTGACACGCCCGGCGTCCATCGCCCCGACAGTTCACTCGGCCGAAAGATGATGACCGAAGTCCGCGAAGCCATGGCGGGCTGTGCGCTCGTCCTCGTGATCGCCGATGCCGCCCGCAAACGCGACCCCTCCGACGAGTTTGTCCTCGAGTTGGTGAAGAAGTCGAAAACTCCGTCGTTTCTTCTGCTCAACAAGATCGACCTGTTGCGGGGACGGGGACCGGCGAAAAGCAAGGGCAACCTCTTGCCCCTGATCGATGAATACCGCCGCCTGCACACCTTCGAGGAAATCATCCCCATCTCTGCCCGCAAGGCCGAGGGCCTGGACATCCTTCTCGAAAAGGTGCTGGCCACCCTGCCGGCTGGTCCGCGGTATTTCCCGGAGGACCAGATCACCGATCAGCCCACCCGCTTTATGGTGGCGGAAATCATCCGCGAGCAGATCCTGCTCGAGACGACGCAGGAAGTTCCCTACGCCACCACAGTCATGATCGAGCAATTTGAGGAGGGAGCGGGCCTCACCCGCATTGCCGCCGCCATCTTTTGCGAGCGCGCCGGACAAAAGGCCATCTTGGTCGGAAAAGGTGGCCAGATGCTGAAAAAAATCGGCACCGCCGCCCGTCTGCAAATCGAAGCCATGGTCGGCACCAGAGTCTTCCTTGAGCTGTTTGTCAAGGTGCATGCCGGCTGGCGGGAGTCGCGCCAGTTCGTCGACGAACTCGACTGGCGGCGCCAACTGGAGTTCCTGGCTTAGCCCTAGTCAGGGATGATGGGGGGCGTCGGGATTGATGCCCCGCTCAATCATGGCCAGCCGTTCCTGGTGCTTGGTGACCATTTTGGTGATGGCGATCGCGCCTCCCACCAGGAGGGCGACAACCGGGATTAACAAACCCAAAATTGCGGGGTCCAGGATTCTAGACCATTCCATAAGAAATTCTCCTTGCGTGGGGCCTGCCCACAGCGCACGCCGGATTGTACCAGCCGGATTGTACTAGAAAGAACTCGGGCGAGGCGAAACCCGGGCATTTCCATGTAAATGCTCCAAGATAATGTCACCCCTTAACTGCAACGAGACTTTGTCATCCCAGACAGGGATGAATCCGCGAGGGGCTTTCGGCGAAGGGGGAACCAGAGGCCGGCCGGTTGGCTCGACCGGAAAAGTTCGAAAAAAGGGCCCCGCTCTTTGTCGAGCGGAGCCCTTCGATTAAGCCGAAAGCGGACGACGGATCGCCCCGCTTTCTAGTACATGCCTTCCATACCGCCGCCGTGGCCGCCGCCGCCCGCCGGAGCCTTCTTCTCTTCCGGAATTTCGGAGACGAGGGCTTCGGTGGTGAGCATCAGGGCCGCGATCGATCCCGCGTTGGTGAGCGCGGTGCGTACGACCTTGGTCGGATCGAGCACGCCGGCCTTGACCAGGTCTTCGTACTCGTTGCTGAACGCGTTGTAGCCGAAGTTCGGGTCTTTCGAGTCGAGCACCTTGCCCAGGACAATCGCACCCTCTTCGCCGGCATTTTCGGCGATCGTGCGCAAGGGTTCCTGGATGGCGCGCTTCACGATGTTGACCCCGATCTGCTCATCGCCTTCGAGTTTCAGCTTATCGAGTGCGGCCGCGCTGCGCGCCAGCGCCACGCCTCCGCCCGGGACAATGCCTTCCTCGACTGCCGCGCGGGTCGCGTGCATGGCGTCTTCGACACGAGCTTTCTTCTCTTTCATCTCGGTCTCAGTCGCCGCGCCCACTTTGATCACCGCCACGCCGCCGACCAGTTTCGCCAACCGCTCTTGCAACTTCTCGCGGTCGTAGTCGCTGGTGGTCTTTTCGACCTGGCTGCGAATCTCTTTCACGCGGCCTTCGATCTCGCTATGCTTGCCTTTGCCTTCGACAATGGTGGTGTTGTCCTTGTCGATGGTGACCTTCTTGGCCTGCCCGAGATCGCTCACCTGGACGTTTTCGAGCTTGATGCCCAGGTCTTCAGTGACGGCCTTGCCGCCGGTGAGGATGGCAATGTC
>PKYX01000014.1 GCA_003132825.1 Acidobacteriaceae bacterium | reverse complement strand
CGCCACTTGGGAGCGTTGGGGCTTTTCTCCCTCGCCATTGTCGATAGCTCTCCGCTGCCGACATTTGGAGGCCCTGACATCTTGACGGCAATTCTTGCGGCCAGCCACCGCAATCCGTGGTATGAGTATGCGGCAGTTGCAACGGCAGGATCGGTGATTGGCGCATACCTCACGTTCAGACTCGCACGAAAAGCCGGATCAGCTTACCTGCACAGCAAGTTCGGGCATCGGAAGCTGGATGCCATTCTCAACTTCTTTCATAAATGGGGCACCAGTGCTCTTGCCGTTTCCACGGCGGTACCGATTCCGATGCCCACAAGCATGCTCTTCGCGGCCGCAGGTGCTTCCGACTACGGTGTCGGGAGATTTCTGACGGTAGTGATCATTTGCCGGAGTGTACGTTACACATTCATCGCGATCGTCGCCGATCACTATGGACGCCANNGTTCTGCGCCATCCATCCCAATATTGGGGCTGGCTACTACTATTCGCGGCGATCATCCTCAGCTTGATCACGGCTGGAACTCTGGTCAATCGAAGATTGACGGCTGCAAACACTGCGTGAAGCTCGCGCCGTCCGCAGCGAACCGCTCATCCGATCTGCCATAATCTTCCCATGTGCGGCCGCTACCGACTATCCCGGCGAAAGCAGCTTGTTGAGGAATACTTCGACTGCGGTTCCGAAGAACCAGACTGGACGCCCCGGTACAACATTGCCCCCACACAGCCTGTCCCCGTCATTCGCCAGCATCCAAAGGACCCCATTCGTGTGCTCTCGTTGATGCGGTGGGGTCTCATTCCATCTTGGGCGAAAGACGCATCTATCGCAGCGAGTACGATCAACGCAAGATCGGAAACAGCCGCCACGAAGCCAGCGTTCCGCGATGCGTTGAAATCTCGCAGGTGTCTGCTCCCGGCAGACGGTTTTTACGAGTGGAAGCGAGACGGTAAAACCAAGCGGCCATTTTGCTTTGAGGTAAACGAGGGGCAGTTGTTCGCCTTCGCAGGACTGTGGGATCGTTGGAAAGACCCTAGCGGTGGCTGGATAAAGACCTGCTCGATTCTGACCACGACCCCAAATGCCGTGACTGCAGTCATACACGACAGAATGCCCGTGATCCTCGACCGAGATACCTACGACCTGTGGCTCGATCCGGGCATGACCAAGGTCGAAGATGTGTCCGACATGTTGAAGCCCTGCGATGCCGAGCTTATGCGGTGCTTTCCCGTGAGCACGCGGATCAATCACGTCGCCAATGATGACGAGGAATGCTCGCGCCCCGTGGAAGTCGCCGAGATTCAGAATAGGCTCTTCCAGTAGAGGAACTGTGGGGCGTTGATGGATGCCCACCGCGTGGCAGCACCGTGTTCCCACCGCCTCAGGTCAGGGCTTCTGAACTTGCTTGATGGAAAGATCAAGCACGGGTTGGGCGGTGGGCTGAAGACCTGAGAGTGAAGGACACTACGACATAACCGTAAAGAATAAAATCAGTGCTGTTGTAGAAGCGTCGATTCCCGTCTATTGGGCGATACGGCGGCGGATTTCGGGAACCAGCGGATCTTCCGACGACTGCCCGCGGATGCTGAGATATGTCTTATAAAAGTCCGCAAACCCCTCGCTCTTCATTCCTTCCCGAACGCGTCCCTGATAGTAATACACGGGCGGAAAATAAGCATAAGTCGGCACGTTATCCATAAACAGTTCGATGGCTTCGCCTCGCCGCTTCACACATTGATCAAACTCTGAGTCAGCCTCCATGAACGCTCCCGCTTCCAGGTATGCCCGCCCCAGTTCGAAGCGGCCGATCCAAGTGTCCAGCAGGTTGTTTGCGGCGGTGATCTGCTTAACTGCTGCCTTGGCGTCTTTCCGCTTCAGTGCGATCATCCCCTCGATGATGTTCCCGTAAGCCTGCGGCTCGCTTGTCAGCTCGGAAGAGAGGCTCGCCGCAAGCTTTTGCGCTTTAGCGAGGTCTCCAGCATCGACGTAGCTGCTCGCTGCCAGGAACCTAATCTGGGTAGACTGACTGTTCGCCAACGCCTTGCCAATGTCAGAGAGCGCCGCCGCATGGTGTCCTTGCATTTCCTCCATGTTCCCAAGTGCCGCGTACTTCCTCGCGGCGCCGTCGGTCATCTTGGCCGCCACATCGGCCGTGGCTCCTTGTGCGAGGGTGCGCGCTGCCTCTGCATACTTCCCCTGATAGGCAGCAAGATCGGCTAGTCCAGCGGTCGCAGTCGATCCGCCCAGCGGACCAAACTTCTCAAGCTGACGGTATCCTTCGGCCGTCTTCTCGATCTGCCCCTGCCCGAGCTGCGCTTCCGCGAGCACCAGGTATCCCTGCGCGGCCGACGGACTGATCTCCAGCGCGTCGCGCGCCTCTTTTTCGCTTGCGGCAAAATCTCCGGCAAAAGAACTGATGAATGCCAGGTTCAGCCGCTGCCCCACACCCCTGGGGACGATCTCAACTGCGTGTTGCGCCGCTTCCAGGGCCTTCGGCGCGTTGCGCAACTGCGTATAGCAACTGGCAAGGTTGTTCTGACCGACCCGATCGGCGGGGTAGTGAGTGACAAGCTGCGTGTATTCCTGAACACAATTTTGCCAGTCACCCGTGGTGAGATAATACAGCCCGCGGTTGCGATAGCGTTCCCGCTCGGTCATGCGGTCCACGTGTTCCATCGCCAGCTTCATGTACTTTACGGCGTCCTCGGGTCTCCCCAGGTTCTGGTCCATGGCCGCCATGCCGCTGTACGCCCGGGCAAACTTCGGATCCAGTTCCGCAGCCTTCTGGAACGAATCGAACGCTTCCTGGAACTTGCCCGCGAACTGTTCTTCGACACCGAGAGCGTCCTGGTGAACGGCCTCCAAGGAAGCGGTGGTAAAACCTCCGCTGACGGCATCGAACTGAGCCCAGGCGGGCGTAGTGTCACCTAGAGCTTTGCGAATCGGCGCCGCCAGCNNATCTTTATTGGCGACGGTGACCTCCGCTTTTGCGAGCACGTTGCCGCTCACGGCGTCCAGGGCGGTCGCCGAAATATCGTACTTGTCGTCTCGCAAGCTAATCTCGCCCGCAATAACCGCGTTGACGCCCTGGTTTACGGCGACCAGCCGCGCTGACTGC
>PKYX01000172.1 GCA_003132825.1 Acidobacteriaceae bacterium | reverse complement strand
CACGAAGGAGAATCCTCGGCCCAACTATGCGACAGGCTTTGCCGGACTCGCGAATCTAGTCAGAGGCAGCTCCCGACGGATCACGATCATGCGGTTTCGACCCGCGAATATCAGACTGATCAATCGTCGCCTAAACCTGCCCCGGCTGTTGCTAGCCCTGTCCTCGAAAACGGGAAAACAACGACAACGACAAAAACAACCCCACAGATTCGCAGGGGATTGACAGGGTCACTCCATATCAGTTGGGATACGCCTCCCCCGACTTCACCACCCGGATCTCGTGATCGAAAAATGTCATATGCCCGTTCGGCAACTTCACTCTGGGCATGTGGCAGTCCACGCAATTCGAGTTGGCGACGCGGCAGGACTTCGCCTCCGCAGGAGCTTTGGCCGGAGGTGGTTGCGTCGAAGATCCGTGGCAGGCCAGGCACTTGGAATCGTAGAAAGACTCTTGCCGGACAACATTCTGATGTGGGTCATGGCAGGCCAGGCAGCTGATGCGCGGATCGGTTCCGTCATAGCAACGGCTGTTGGCCAGCCGGTAGGGCTGGAAGCGGACGTTGCCCTCGCCGCGCAAACCACCACGCACCACCCGCTCCCAGGTGCGGTGACACTGCCCACAAAAATTCGAGGTATCCTCGGATGACAGCTCTTTTAGCTTGGGCGGCGCCGACTCGAAGTGCCCCTGGAGGGCGTCCATCAAGTGAGCGCTGGACCCCTCGTGACAATGTTCGCAACCCACGCCGGGCTCGAGGGTAGCCAAACTCAGATTGTCGTTAACCTCGCTGCCGGTCGAGTGGCAGCCGAAACAATCCTTGGTTTCACCCGGCCCGAGCAGGCGGCCTACCGCCTCGTCCAGGGTGTGCGGCGACAGAGCCTCGTCACCGGTCGTGATATCAAGGCCATCGATCGCCGGATAATAGCTCACCAGGCTCTCGTAAGCATGGCCGTCGCGCTCGAGCACCCAGGTCTGCGACCCCTCTCCGAAATTCCAGCGAATGGGCAAAGAAATAGTTTGCTTGCCGTCGGTTACGCTGTAGGTACTCTGGTCGCCGCGGGTTTCAACCGTGTAGGAATAGGTGCCCTTATGAAAGGTGAGCTTCGGATGCGTCTGGAGCGTGGGGTTCGAACCCGGGAGTTCGAGCGCGCGCCCCATGGGAGTGCGGGGCTCGGTGGCCGACTGGGCGGAGTGACAGCCGGCGCAGGCCGATGCAGGGCCGCTTGGTTTCACCTGTGCCGGCGCGAGCCCACAGGCGATCCATAGCACGACCATCGACAGTAGGCTAAGGCTGCGCAACCTGGGTATTCTGCGTATCTTGCGCCTTCGCGATCTCAAGGCACCGCAAGCGTTCCCGCCGGGCGTCCTCTTTGCGGCCGGATTTTGAATAGGCCTTGGCCAGCGCAAGATGGGTCTCGAGGTTCTCGGGATCAAGCTGCAACGCCTTCTCTAAGTGCTCCATGCCGCCTTTTACATCTCCGGTTTCAAGCAGCGACCGGCCCAGTACGAGCTGGGGGACGGTGGCCTCCGGCTCCTCCACCGCAGCTTTTTGGGCATAGGGCAGGGCCTCGGTAAAGTTGCCCCGCATCAGCGAATCCCACGCCAGCATCACCTCGGCCGCGCCATTCGACGGCGCGATTTCGAGCTCGCGTTTGAATTCCGGAAGCGCCTGGTCGGGATCGGTCGCGAACAGCAGGTAACCGTAAAGATAATGCGCGTTGGGGGCGGTTGGGAAGCGCTGAAACAGGTCCTCGAACGCGGCTTGTCCTTTTTTCGCGTCCCCCGCCATGAACTGAAAGGCAGCGTTGCCGGCGGCCAGATACAGGTCCTGCTGGTTGGCGGCCAGTTCCTTCGGGAACAATGGCGTACGCAAGCCCGCCAGGCCCATCGCGAGCAACAGCTCGGGGCTGGTGACTCCCTCCCGGGCAAAAACTCCGTAGGCCCGCAGCGCCTCCTCAAAGCGTTGGTTGCGCGTCAGCAGCAGGGCCTCGTGGTAGCGAAGGATCTGCTCGTTGCGCGGGGCATTCGCCGCCCCGAGCGACAGCGCGCGCTGAATGTCGGCCAGCGATTGCGCGTACTCGCCGGTCTCGAATTCGCAGAGACCCCGCAGCGCGAACGCCGGACCGGCTTTCGGAGCCAGATCGAGGTAGTGGGTGAGCGCATCTCGCCCCGCGGCGTACTGGTCGGCTCCATATTCGAGCACTCCCAGGAACCACCAACCATCCTGCCACTTCGAATCCAGTTGCAGGGCTTGCCCGTACAGGCCGATGGCACGGGGGATGTCGTTCGCTTCGCGTGCGGCGGAGGCCGCGGAGGCCAGGTCTTGGAAGGTTGCCGGCTTATCTTGGGCGCCCGTCCAGGGGGCGAGCAGAAAGAAAATCACCCACCCCACCAGGGCTCGCGGACGGACGTCCGGGAATGGCGGGCTGGCGTTCGCTCCGGTCATCGCGCCCCTCGCGCTGGGGAACCCATGGGACTGATCATTTTACATCTGCGCCCAGATCTGCGCCCTGGGTCTGCGCCGCGATCGGAGCCCATCGAACGCCCCCCCGAGGGGTGTCCTCGAGCCGGGCCGCTGCCGGGCTTGCCTGCGGGTAGGGACAGGCGGACAACCGTCGGCCCGCCCACTGCAGGGCGTTCGATCTGGCAGGGAGACGCGACAGGATTCACGGCGGTTCGAGCGATAATTTTCGCGCNNCGCGATCGCATTCTCTCCTGCGACCCTAGCCTGGTCCCGCGGGACGCCCGACCGGCTTAACGATCTGGTTTACTTCGAGATGGGTTGGCCGCCATAACTAATTCTCGATTGTGATCCATAGCGCTTATAGTCCCGGAACTCAATCTCGTTGATCACCGCTGTCCGCTTGCCTTTGCGGAGACTGACCGTCCCGCGGATCGGCATCAGGTAGTCGTGTGCGTTGATGGCAATGTAGGCGTAGTCCACCGAGATCGAGGTCGCATGGACGGAAAAATCTGCCGGCAGGTCATCCGCCTCGAGCGTGATCCGGCGAACCCCCCGGGTTGCGCTGTCGAGGTAGACAAGACCATGGAAGCCGGTGGCGATCCGGCGGTTGTCGGTGCCGTCGATCTCGAAGTCGGAGTGCTCGCGGGCCACCCGATAGCTCAATACCTGCACGGTTCCGGTTCCGAGCGCGTCCGTCTCCTTCCATTGAAACTCCGCCTTCGAGGAAGGCCGAAACACCTCGTTCAGCACTCCGCCAAACTCTCCATGCGAGACGGTTCCGCTCAAGTCCTCCGGTTCCATCGTACTGCGTTTACCATTCAGGGCCAGCATGACCCGGCTTTCCGAGTTATCGTGATACCGCAGCAGTTCGGCGATCGAGTCCTGATGTCTCCATCGTCCGCTCCCGGCGGGATCGACCGACCGGTCTATCATTTCGACGCAGCTGAAATTGGGCAGCGATTCGGCATACCCGAGGGCACGCTTTCTCGCACCCTCCACAATGGCCTGGAACTCATCCGAGGAGGGGGCTGGCACCGCGTTCGCGAGTGATGTGATGACCAGCCGGCTGGTTTTGACCGATTCGATTCCGGCAGCCGGCAGGCTCGAATCCGAAACCGCTCCGGCCTCCTTGTGGTCGAGGCTGGCCGCGTCCCCGGCGCCGCCGGTGGTCGTGGCCGCGCTCGCCAGTTCCGGTCCATCGACGGCGAATGCGAAGCTGCGCTCCGACGTCTTTCCGCCCTGGCTCAAAGTCACGGTCCCTTGATAACTGCCGCCGGCGAGCGAGCCAGCTTGCAGAGACGCCAAATAGGGAACGGCGCCCTGACCGCTGGTTTTCCGAAGCTGCAACGGGACTCGCCCGATCGGCTCGCCGTTCCGCAGCACTTCCATCTCGAGCTGCGCCGACTCGTCCACCCGCGGATCAGGATGGACCATGAAGAAGAAAGAGACGACCTTGGCGTCCTGCGAAACCCGGCCCGAAAGATTCGGCACCATCTTGCCGTTCTCATAACGGAGCGGCTCCAAGGGATCTTCCTCGGCACGAAACGGTTGGGTCCGCCGCACCAGCGCAACATCGCTCAGCGAAGGTCCTTCGGCAAGGTTCGGGATTTCGAAGTTCATGCGCTGCGCGCCGGCTTTTCCATTGCCGTGATCAAACACCGCCGTCTCGAGCACGTACTGCCCCGGCCCGGCGATGAAATGCCGCTGCAGGGTGATCACTTCGGACCGCGCTTGGTCGATCGTCTCGAGCGCCCCGTGCCGCGGGAAATCCTCGCCGAAGTGTTCGACGACTTCGCCCGCCTGATTCTTGACCTGCGCCACAATCGATAGATGGGTGGAAAACAGTCTGGTATTCGCGTCCTGATGAATATCGAGTCCCGCCATCGGAACCTCGACCACCACGGTATTCGCGTTTCCGTCCGGCAGGTCTCCCATGCGGAAGATCCCGCATAGGAATTTCAGCTCAGCGGGCAATTGTGGTTCGCCAAGCATCTTCAGGAGCGGCACTTCAAACGCCCGAATGCCGCTGCCGTTGTCCGGGGGCAGCGCAAAATAGCCGGCCCGGGACCGTATGACCAGCCCCTTGCGCAGGGGCTTGACCGCGACCGGACGAAACCGCCCGTCATAGTTCTCGATGGAAGGTACGTAGGAAGCCTGATAGTAGGTGGTCATGTCCTCGAGCAGACGCCGCAGCGGCTTCCGCAGACTGTCCGCGCCGCCGATATAGGCACCCCCGGTACCTCCCGCCAGTTCCGCCAGGGGATCCTGGTAGCCCGCCAAACCTTCGTTCTCCACTCGGGACATCTGGTCGCTCACCTGGGTCGCCACCCCCGGGGGAGCATGCACGCCCGGCGTAGTATCGACCCCGCCCTCAGCCGGCGCCGGGGACATGCGAGTCGTCGACATCACGTTGCCCATGGCGATGGTCGCTACCATGCCCTCGCTCGCTTGTTGGTCGAGCGCGTTCACGTCGATGGTATAAAAGCTCACCCCGACCCGATTGGCCGCTCCCACAATCGATCGCACCATATCGCGGGCGTCGGAATCCACTTGCAGTCCCTGGGCGAAGAAAATAACGGTCTTTCGGCCCGGTATCTTGCGTTGCGTGCGCGCCAGGGCCAGCAAACCCGAGAGCGCAGGCTGGGAGTGCTGGTCCTGCACGATCTGCTGGGACTCTTCGAGCGTCGCCAGCATCATGCGCGCCTCCATGCGCCGCTGCGCGCTCACGCTCGTTCCCGCGGGATCGACTCCGGTCTGCGCCACGGCAATCAGTTCCTTCTCCGGCTCGGCGGCATCAGTTCCGAAACTGGTCTTGCTGGTGTCGGTGGCTACGGCGATGGCCTTGCCGAGCGCGTCGCGCTCGGCGGTAAACTTCTCGAGCAGCC
>PKYX01000539.1 GCA_003132825.1 Acidobacteriaceae bacterium | reverse complement strand
AGATCGGCGTTCTCCATGATTTGCGCCATCTCGCCGATGCCGCGGCCGCCCATCATTTTCACCCGGCCGTTCAAGCCCAGGCTCTCGGTCAAGGCTTTCAGCGCCGGCACGGTAGGGCCGTCGCCATAGATATGGAATTCGGCGTTCGGCGCCTCATCCTTGATCCGGCCCAAGGCCCGAATCGCAATATCGATTCCCTGATGCCAGTTCAGACTGCCGGGAAAAACCATGATGAACTTGCCATCGTTCCGGGTTCGCCCGCGCCGATAGAATACCGCGCGATCGGGAAAGTTAAGAATCGAGGTGCATCGATCCGGGTGGATGGATCGGGCCCGGCTTACCAGTTTGTCCCGCCAGATATCATTGGCCGCGATGACGTAATCGGCAAATGCCGCGGACGCTCGCTCTACGCCCCGCAGCAGCCGGTACAGGATCGTATTCTCGTTCGATTCGAACTTGCTGATGTACAACTCGGGCAGCAAGTCGTGGATGTCAAGAATCACCTTCGCCCCCCGCATTTTGGGAAGCCATGCGCTGAAGACCAGAAAATCCGGGACTGAGTTTACGTGTACCAGGTCGTAGCGCACTTTCGGGTCCTGCCGCGCGAAGAACCACATGGTCCGGAAAAAGAAAGTCAGAATCGCGAATAGATAGGAGAACTGCGACTTTTCCTTGAAGGTGCGGCGCTGAATCCGGAAAAGCCGGACGCCGTTCCGCACCTCCTCGTCCGGATCTCCGTTCCCTTTCAGCGCGATAAAATCCACCCGGTCCCCGCGCTTGGCCAGAGTTTCCGCGTAACGAATAACCCTTCCGTCCGAGTCATACATCGTGTAGCCAATCATGCATACGTTCAGGGAACGCGGCAGGGCGCCAGGCGTCTCATGGATAACCGTGCTCAATTCCATTTTCGGAGCAGTTTCGCTCCCGGAATTCGTCGCTATGTTCACATCGGTAAGACTGGACATGATTGAACTTCAACTCCAACGATCACAATTCATCTCGGACGATGAATTGGCTGCTTCATCTAGTCCAACACTATCACTCGCTCCGCGTTCACTTCCAAGAGCTTACGTGCGAAAGGGCTCGCCCCGTTGTCCAACTTGATTCCCTCGCGGCGAGGTGTTTGAGCTGGTGAATTGCGACTGCGGGTGGCCTTCTCAGGGCCGTCCGGAAGCGGCGGACGCGTCTACCAGCGAATGTTCCGCCTCAGCGGTTGCGTTCGAGGCGGGCCGAGGGGAAATCGCGCTTCTCTTCTCCAGAAACTCCCGATGCCACAGCTCGAGCATGGTGAGAGTGAAAATCTCTTTGGAGTGCGAGCCGCGTTGCTGATTCCCGGACAGCAAAAGTTCGATGCACTCCTTCTTGAAATAGCCTCTGCCCAGCGTCTTGCCATCGAGCAGAATGTCTCGCACCCAGTCTTTCAAATCGGTTCGCAACCAGGTTTCGTAGGGGACCGGGAAGCCGATTTTCTTGCGCTCCAGAATTTCGCGCGGCACTTTCTGGCTCAGGACTTTCTTGGCGATATATTTCGTGGTGAATCCGCGAACCTTGTAGTTTCCCGGCAGCGAGGCGGCGAACTCCAGAAGTTCATGGTCCAGCAGAGGCACGCGAAGTTCCACCGAGTTCGCCATCGTCATCTTGTCGGCCTTCAGCAACAGATCCTCGGCCAGCCAGGTCTTGGTATCCACATACAGCATCTGGTTCACGCGATCGCCGTGGATTCCGACCTTGGCGGAATTCTCAAGCAGTCGCCGAACTACGCCCAGCGAGCGGTTCTTGTCCACCGACGCCGCGAAATCCTGGGTGTATAACTGGTCCGCCTGCCCATTGAAGTAGCGGAACGGGCTGGAAGTGCGGCTATAGTAGTAATTCTCAAACGGAGTGCCCATGAGCTGCCCGTAGCGGTTCGCGTGTTCCGACCGCAGAAGACGGCCCGCCAGCTTCAGGCCTGCCGCCAACGCTCCATCGAACGGACCGGCCGCGGCTTTCAGCCGCTCCAGCCAAAGCATGTTGCGGTAATTGGGATAGCCCGCGAAAGCTTCATCTCCGCCTTCGCCTGAAATCAGTACCTTGACGAAATCTCTGGCCAGTTTCGAGATGTAGTAAAGGGCAACGGCCGGAGGCTCGCAGATCGGCTCCTCCATATACCAAATATAGCTGGGGAGAAAACTGGCAAAATCGTCTGCGCTAATGGTCATTTCATGCTGTTCAACTCCATACTTCTGCGCGGCGATTCTGGCGTAGGGCCTTTCATCCGTGACTCCGGGATGAGAAAATCCGATGGTAAAGCTGCTCAGCGGACGGTCCGTTTTCCCCACGGCGAAACCCAGCATCGCGGTCGAGTCCAAACCTCCGCTCAGAAGAAAACCCACCGGCACATCGCTGATCATGTGCAGCTTCACCGACTCCTCGAGCAGCGCCTCCAGTTGCCCTTCCGCCTGTGCCAGACTCAAGCTCGACCGGGTAAAATTCAGGTCCCAGTACTGCCGGATTTGCGCCCGGCCTGCTTTCACCATCATGGAAGTCCCGGGAGCTAGTTTGCGGATATTGCGGAAAAGGGTTTCCTCGCCCGGAATGTAGTCGAAGGTCAGTAAGCGGTCGATCATGTTGGGATCGACTTCCGGCTTGACTTCGGGGTCAGCCAGAATGGCCTTGATTTCCGAGCCAAAGAGCAGCGCCTTCTGCGATAAATGATAATAGAGCGGCTTGATCCCCACCCGGTCTCGGGCCAGGAACAAGGCCTTCTGCCGGCTGTCCCAGATGGCAAAGGCGAACATGCCGCGCAGTTTTTCTACGCAGGCTTCGCCCAGCTCTTCGTACAAATGAACGATGACTTCGGTATCCGACTGGGTTCGGAACACATGCCCCTTGCCCAGCAGGAACTGGCGCAATTGCTGATAGTTATAGATTTCTCCGTTGAAGGCAATCCAGACCGTGCCATCCTCGTTCGAAAGGGGCTGATGTCCGCCGCTCAGGTCGATGATGGAAAGCCGGCGGAAGCCCAGCCCGATTTGGCCGGCAACGTAGAAGCCTTCGTCATCCGGCCCGCGGTGCCAGATGTTGTCCGCCATGGCCTTGACCAGCGTGGTGGACACGCGGGCACTTTCATCAAAGATCAGTTTCCCGCAAATGCCGCACACCCGAGCCTCCCTTTCCGCCGAAAATTCGGCGTCGAACCAATCTCGGTCGAGGCAGCCTCAGCCATTTCGCCCCTCCGAATCCGCAGTGCGCTCATTTCCAAATGCTTTCCGCGCCCCGCAACCGGTTCAATTGCTGCCGCCGGAGATAGGCAATAGCGGCGCGGTCATCGACCTGTTGGATGCGCTTGAAATAGCCGGTGATGAATCCATAGAACAATCCCGCCGAGCCAACCAAGAACGGAGGCTGCAGCAGCCGCTTGGCGCATTTTCCCAGCATGAACAAGGGATGGTAACCGCAAATATAGTTTGCCCGGCCGTTCTTAACCAGATTCTTCCACAGACCGTCGGCAGCGCCGGTGACGCGGTGATGGGTCAGACACAGGTCGTCGAAGGTGCGCGAGTTCCAACCCAGCATGTTGGCCTTGACCTCATCCATGGTGTCCCATCCCGGAGCCGGCCAGAAGCCTCCGATGGCTTCCCAGCAGTTGCGGCGATAAATCTTGGTTGCGCCGCGCACGTGAAACGCCGGACACTCTTCCTTCTGCCGCTCCCCCTCCACCAGGTTCCAAATGACGCCGCCGCCCACGCCCAGCTTGGGTTCGCGGGCAAAGTAGTCCAGGCACTTCTTGAAATAGTCGGGCTCGAAGGACAAGTCGCCGTCGAATTTGACCAGGTAATCCCAATCACGGGAAACGAGAGCGTTATAGCCTTCGTTGAAAGCCTCCACCACGCCGCCGCCCGATTTGCGGAACCCGCGGTTCTTGCGGTGCACCCCGTGGATCCAACTATAGCGGCTGGCATAATCGTCGATAACGCCGGCCGTGCCGTCGGTGGAACCGTCATTCACGATGACCCATTCCTGCGGACGAATCTCCTGCTGGATCATGCATTCGATGGTGGTGCGCAGATGATCTTCCTCGTCCCGCACCGGCGTAATGATTACGTAGTTGGGAATCCGGGCGCTCATGGGGAGATCGTCGCGAAGTTCAGGAGATGCGGATATATAACTTGCCGTCGAATTCATGAAAGAAAAACTCCGGGTTCAGGCAAATCAAGATGTTTTGGCCGGAACGAAATCGTGCCCGGCCAGCCTTGCAACGCCATAAATTGGGGGGAGGGCCAATTCGGAGGGCGCGATTGTTTTTACGTCGTCTTTTGTTGGGGCATGCTCGCGCCCGGGAAGCACTGCCGCAGCACCGTTCCGAAGATCGCGCTCCACTTTTCCGACGCCGAGCGCAGAGACTGCTGGTTGCCAAACACGCCGCCGAATAGCGAGGCGGTCTTGATCGCAATCAGGCGCGCCACGGCCGCCAACGTGATCGCCATCCGGAACACCAGTCCATAGAAGCGGCCGTAGTACTTGTCGCAAAAACGGGGTATGGCTTTCCATTTCATGATGGTCGCCGGAATGGGTGTGCTGCTCTTCCCTCCGTGATGAATCACCGTCGCCTCGCCCACATAATAATTCGCGTATCCGCAGCGCGCAACTTTGTAGCAAAGGTCCAGATCTTCGGCGTACATGAAGTAGTCTTCGGAAAACAAACCGGCCTTCTCAAAAGCCTCGCGCTTCACCATCAGGCAGGCTCCGGAAATCACTTCCACCCTCGCCGGCTCCGGGCTGTCCGAAAAGAGCGGGCCCACGCCCCACAGCCGTGAGTTCGGCCAGCGCGCCCGCAGGTAGTCCGCGTCGAGCAATTGATTGAGAATCGTGGGAAATGTCTGAATGCAACTGGTCTGCACCGAAAGATCGGAATTCAGCAGCTTGCACCCGACTATCCCGGCATCGGGGAGCGACTGCAAACGCCGCAGCATGACCGGCAAAGCTGGACTCATCAGCTTGGTATCCGGATTCAGAAACAGCAGGCACTCGCCCGAAGACCGTCGGTACCCCAGGTTGTTGGCCCCCGCGAATCCTACATTCTGGCTGCTCTTGATCAGGGTAATTTCCGGAAATTGCCGCGCCAGCACATCGGCGTCCCCGCTTGGAGAAGCATTATCGACCACCACAATTTCAAACGAAATTCCGCGGGTGTGCTCGTAGATGCTGGCAATGCAATCGCGCAGGTAATCAGTCGAGTTCCAGTTTACGAAAATGATGGATAAGTCTCTCAGCAATTTATATTCAACCTAATCCGACCGTATTCTGACTGATCCTAGGAGACACTTGCCTCGACTGCATCGTGAGCGCTTCTCGGCTGGGCGTCAACTTCGGTTGGGTACATTTCTATCGTCTCGCGGTAAACATCCAGCAAGACTTTACCCGCCGCAGTCCAGGTAATTTCGGAGGCTGTGCTCAGTGATGCCGAACGCAGGCGCGCCATCAAGGCCCGATCCTGATGCAGCATATCAATGTGCCGAGTGAGGGCCGAAACATCTCCCACCCGGTGCACCAGAGCATTTTCCCTATGCTTACAGATGGCTCCCGCCGCATCCGACACCAGCAGAACACAGCCACTGCCTCGGGCCTCCGCCGTAACTAGGGCACTGCCTTCTTCGATAGATGGCAGAACGAGAATATCGCTGGTCCGCATTAACTCCGGCACATCTTTCCGATGACCCAGGCAGCGAACGCTCGGGTGGGACAGCATAGAGCCGAGTTTCTCGGCGTAGCCAGGCACGAACGCGCCAGCAATAAGGAACGTTCCATCGTTATGTGCTGCCGAGTTCAACCATGCCTCCAGCGCATAGTGCAGCCCTTTTCTTGGCGCGCATCCACCCACAAACAGCATCACCAGTCCGGGTTTGTTCGTTGTCTTCCGCGGTACCGGAAAGTAAACTTTTTCGTCAAATCCGTACTGATGCCGAGCCAAGCTTTCCGCTTCAAATCCCTGTTCAAGAAACGTGCCGGCCACGAAGTCCGACGGACACAACAGCCTCGCTGCCAACCGGTACTCGGATTCTTCCCGCGTCAGAACGTCTTCTTTGTAGGCATGTTCGTGACGCTGGGGCAGCGACATGTTTAGCTTTTCGCACTCCCGCTTCACGACCTCATAGGCAAATCTTGTGTGGGCGTTCGGCCTTTCCAGAACCGTAGGAATTTTCAAGCGAGCGGCGACCTGAAGCGTTCGCAGGGCCCCGAGAGGCCAAGCATGAACAATATCAATTTTGCCCGCCAGCCCTTCCAGCCGCCGGGACACGATGTAGTCATGCAGAGCGAGGGTGCGCGTGCTGCCGAATAGGCGATACGGGACTCGCAGGCTTCCCCTGGCCAAGGTTGGCTTGACGTTCACGCTCTTTGGCAAGAATCGTTCTAGACTGCCCGGAAACACCAGAAGCTCCGCCCCAGCCGCGGAAAGCCCGAGTACCTGCTGCCACGCGGTGTAACAGATCCTGTCCGCGCCGAGCTTGTGGGGAAAGCTGTATAGAACTCGCACCGGTCTTCGGTGGTTATTCATTCATTCTTCCTTGCGCAGCAGCCATCTCTAGCTGGCTCCGGATAAGACTTAGCGGCGCAGGCCGCTCTCCATACAAAAGCAGTTGGTAGGTGCTGACCCTGTTTCTAGTCGCAGTCAAGCCGATTCCAGAGTGATTGCGGCCGAAGAGAGCGACGGCTCCTCCACCTGCGACCTCATCGACCGTCGGGCTATCGGCGCTGCTTTCTTGACGGTCTTAGGAATGTACTGAGCGGTCACTGCCGAAATCATGGCTAACAGAGCCCACCAGGAAAATTGCGTTTGATCAAAATAACTAATGCCAAAGAAGCCCATGACGTGAGCAAATAAAGTCGCACCCAGGATCCACATCAGCCACTCCAGCTTGCGCCGTCCTTCCACTGCCTTCCGCGCTCGTCCGATCCTCCCAAAGCTCCTGGAAATTAAGAGGAGAAAGCAAACCAACGTCGCCAGACCCCCGGTTACGGCCTCAGCCACGTATTGATCGCACAGGTCCCACATATCCCATCCCCACTTCGCATTTTGGTTCGTCCCGACCAGCCACCACTGGGTAAAATGTCGTATGCAGTTGTCAATCAGATATGCGCGGTCAGAACCCGACGATCCGCCCGTCAGATCGACGTGGGCGATGAGAAACCAAACCGGAGCTTTCATGACAAGGTGGAGCGCAACCAGCGAAATCACCACTCCCCAGCGAACTAGCCGCATCTTCTTGCGCAGAGGCCAAAAACATACTGCCGCAATGGCCGCCGCGTAGGCCATCGGAGCTGTGCTGCTGGAGGAGCATACGGCCACAACCAGCGAGCTGGCGCTGCCCAAAACCGCTAAAACTTTCGACTTCCCTCCCATCCATAACCAGACAAACAATGGCAATAAGGTCGCGCCAAACGTACCCGCCAGTAGTGGTTGCGCAAATGGCCCTTGCGCCCGGATCGATCCATTCCGTACCAGCGGTATGAGCGGAACACCACCCAGAATCCCGAACACGTTCTGGTTGCGCAGCTTCTCGTTCAACATGCAAACACCGAGTATGATAGCCACGACGGCAAAGACCCGAACCGTTCGCCGTACATCGTCGGTGTTTCGGATCAGGAATCGCAACAGGAAAAACCCGCCCAAGGCGTCCAGAAGAAAGCCGAATTGATTGGTGGCAGCCCCCACTTCGCGATAGAGAAGCACAAAGGCCGTCGCTCGCAAGAGCGCCCACGCGATGAACACGTTGTCGACGGAATTCCATCTTCGGCCGAACAGGCTCTCCCGTCGAGCCAGCTTGCACCACAACATTCGGATACAACCGGAGAGGATGAGAATTCGATAAACAAACAGGTGTACGCCCCCGGCCACCAGTTGCTGGCCCCGAGGCACCAGAAACGTCGCCATGAGGAACGGAACGACCGCGTACTTGCGCGGCAGCAGCAGAATCAATACGACCGAGAGCACCATGGCCACCAATACGGCAGGGTGCAGCGTCGTTTCGGTCAGACCGCCGCCGAATTTGAAATTCTCAGCTTGCACGGACTGGTATTCCGATCAGTTGACTTCCCACCGCTTTGTGTCGTGGCTTGCGATCACTTCCGTCAGTCGCTGGCATCGTGCTCGGGTATTGCCAGGCGGATCATCCTTTTCTGAAAACCGCATGAATACTCTCGCCCGCTCCGGCAAACGATGCCAGCCCAGAGAACAGCGGTAGTGCCGTCANNGCGGAGTTTCGATGCGTGGCCAGAGAAGCCACTTCAAAACCGACCGATTCAGCAAGGGATCTCAAAGACTGAGGCGAAAAATGGGACAGATGCCGCGGAAGCTCCAGGCCGTACCAATACGACCCGAAAATCCGGGCTTCCCAGGCGTTGATGTTTGGCACCAGCGTATAGTAAATCCCCCCCGGCTTCAGCCAGTCATGCACCTTTGACAGGACCTCTCGCGGTTCATATACGTGTTCGAGCACGTCAAAAGAAGTGATGACATCAAATGTTTCAGATTGAAAGGGAGCGTCCAGCACATCCCCGACGAATATTTCCCCACAGCTTCTAGCCTCGGCTATCTTGGCCGTTGGCGCCGAGATCTCAACTCCATGGAGATCCCACGATTGTCCTTTCAAGGAAGCCAAGAACGATCCTGTGCTGCACCCCAAGTCAAGCAGAGCGCCGCCCATCTTGTAGTGGGAGATCGTCCGCAGCCGCTCCNNTGTCGGGAGATAGCGCGCTGCCGCTCCCGCCATCGATCGGGTGAGCTATCCCCTCCAAAACCAATAAAGCGATCGTAGTCGGCGCCATAGTGCGCGTGCATCTCTGCCGGTTTCGGCGGATCGGCCTGCCAAACCAGCGTACAAGCAGGGCAACGCAGCAGCTCGTACGTATCCGGCCGGTGGTGAAACCGGTCTGGACCGCGGAGGAAAATTCTCCCTTCCACGGTCCTGCAAACCGGACAATAGCCCGGTGCAATCGGGAATTCGCTATCCCTCAGCGTCCCGCCAGTCGGTTTCGCGATGTTCGCGTCTTGTTCGGTAAGTAGTGATTGCGACATGAAGTTCACCTTATGCTGTCGTTGGATCGGTCACCGCGGTTCTGGTTTTGAAAACTGCCACGATGGACCGGGCCTCCGCGCTGGAGAGAGCGCCGGTCAGATGAAGAAATGGATAAACAGAGATCAGGGCCGCGATGCCTACGGCGCCTACTCGGAGGGCGGCCAGCAGCCGCGGGTTGGCACTGTAGAACGGCACGAAATGGACAGCGAATGCCGCAAAAACGACAATGCCCACGGCGGCCAGCGCCAGCCTGACGGTATCCGGAAGCAAAGTCTTGGCCTGGAACGTCTCAAAGGTGCTGAACATAGCGAAGATCATGCAAAGCAGTCCCGCCAGCTCCGCCAGGGCGAACCCCCCGATCACCCCGTAAAAACCGAGCGCATGGGCGAAAGCTATGACCAGGACCGTGGTCGCAATTCGCAAACTCTCGCGGACAATATCCAGCAGAGCCTTGCCGGAAACTCGATACAGGACCAAAAATAACAACGAGAATGACTGGAACAGGGCTCCGAGGCAGCCGAGCCAAATCACTCCACCCAGGCGCGGGTCGGATTGCCCGGTCCATGCCTGGATTGCGTAGGTGCCAAAGGTGGCGACCAGGCCCAAAGGAATCAAGGTGGCGCCAAGCATTACCTTATACGCCTTGGCAAGCAGGTTGTGCATTCGTTCCCTTACGCCGGTGGCATAGATCATCGCCCCGCCGGAGAGAATCGGAACCAAGAAAGCTGACTGGCACATCGTCATGGGCGACAGGAGTNNCCGCCCTCTTGGTTACGAATCTGATAGCCACGTGCACTTGCGGCGCAACCCGGTGCGAAACGGCGTAACAACAACCGATAAACACCAGCTCGGATGCCGCCATCACCAAGGTCATGGCAAATAGGCCGTACCCATAATGGAGGACGCTGATAATCGCCACGGCTTCCGCGACGGTCAGAGCCGAGTTGAATTTTCTGGCCAGATC
>PKYX01000159.1 GCA_003132825.1 Acidobacteriaceae bacterium | reverse complement strand
TGGGCGGCGCCATTGCGGTTCGCTTCACGCTGCAGCCCGGCGAAAAACGGGTGGTGCCCATGGTGATTGCCTGGGACCTTCCGATTGTGCAGTTCGGTTCGGGGCGCAAATGGTATCGCCACTACACCCGTTTCTACGGAACCAGCGGGACCAACGCGTGGAAGATCGCGCGCGACGGATTGCTCAACGCCGCTAAGTGGAGCGACGCCATTGACGCCTGGCAAGCGCCTTACGTTACGGATGAGAGCAAACCGCTGTGGTATCGCGGCGAACTTTTCAACGAGATGTACATCCTGGCGGATGGCGGATCGCTCTGGGGCCGGCCGGTCGGCTCCGATCAGAAGGCGCCGGATACGTTCGGCTTTCTGGAGTGTTTCGACTATCCCTTTTACGCCACCCTCGATGTGCGATTCTACGGTTCGATGCCGCTCGCCAAGTTCTGGCCCGACCTCGACAAACAGGTCTTGCGCCAGTTCGCGAAAACAGTTCCCGAGAATCTGACGGAAAAGTCGATTTGGATCTGGAAGACGCAACAGACCGGGGAGTTGACTTTCCGGATTCGCAAAGCCAAGGGCGCCGTACCGCATGATTTGGGCGTGCCCCAGGAAGATCCCTTCATGCAGGTGAACGCTTTCGGCTGGCAGAACACCAACGACTGGAAGGATCTGAACAGCAAGTTTGTGCTCATGATTTATCGCGACTGGGTCTTCACCGGGAAAAAAGACAAAGCCTTCCTCACCGACACCTGGCCGGCGGTCGAGCAAGCCCTCGAGCATCTAGAGCAGTATGACCATACCGGGGATGGGTTGCCGCAGAACGACAACTATCCCGACCAGACCTATGACGTGTGGATTGTGCACGGAGAGAGCGCTTATTGCGGAGGGCTGTGGCTGGCGGCGTTGCGGGCGGCGGAAGAAATTGCCCATGTTCTCGGGCAGACGGCGGCGGCCACCAAGTATCACGATATGTTCGCCAAGGGGCAAGCCACCTACATTCAGAAGCTGTGGAACGGCGAGTATTTCCGCTACGACACCATGAGCGTGTATCGCGATGACATCCAGGCCGACCAACTGGCCGGCCAGTGGTACGCCAACATGACCGGCCTCGGCGACCTGGTTCCGCGCGATATGCAGATCAAAGCCCTGAAGAAGATCTACGACTTCAACGTGATGAAGTTTTCCGGCGGCGAGATGGGCGCGGTCAACGGCATGGGGCCGGATGGCNNTGCAGGAAGTGTGGACGGGCACTACTTTCGCGCTCGCCGCCCTGATGCTGAGCGATGGCCTGAAAGACGAGGCGTATCGCACCGCCTGGGGGGTTTATCATACGACCTACGAGACCGAGGGCTACTGGTTCCGAACCCCGGAAGCCTGGGAAATCGACGGGCATTATCGCGCGTCCATGTATATGCGGCCGGCGGCGATCTGGGCTCTCGAGATGACGGCGCCGCCCGAATAAGCGAGGCGCGAGCTCGGGAGGCAGCTGCAGGTTCCCCCGGGAGCCGGCGGCGAGGAGTCGCGTTCGGAAGCGGGGAGCCGATCATGAGCGAGCCGGGGACATTTTCCGTTGCCGGGTTGAGCCGGGCGGCGATCGCTGTGCTGCTCCTCGGCTGCGGCGGGGCCGGGGCCTTCTCACCCCCCAGCACGACCGCGTCGAACCCGTCATGGACGCTCGTTTGGAGCGATGAGTTCAACGGCCCGAACGGCTCCTCTCCGGACCCGACCCACTGGGCCTTCGACAGCGGGGGCAACGGTTGGGGCAACCAAGAACTCGAGTACTACACCAAGCGCGTGCAAAACGCGCAGATCGAAAACGGCAGCCTGGTTATCGCCGCGCTCGAGGAAAACTATAGCGGGGCTGACGGGGTCACGCGCCACTACACCTCGGCGCGCCTCCAGACGCAAGCAGAGTTCGCGCAGGCCTATGGACGTTTTGAAGCCCGCATCAAAATTCCCTACGGGCAGGGTATGTGGCCGGCGTTCTGGATGCTGGGGAATAACATCGGCACGGCCTCTTGGCCGGGCTGCGGCGAGGTGGACATCATGGAGAACATCGGGAAGGAGCCGTCCACCGTCCACGGCACCATTCACGGGCCGGGCTATTCTGGAGTGAACGGGATCGGCTCGCCTTATTCCCTGCCCAGCGGGAAATTCTCCGACGACTATCACCGCTTCGCCGTGGAATGGCAACCCAATGTGATCCGCTTCTATGTGGACGACAACCTGTATGCGACGCGCACGCCTGCCGATCTTCCCGCGGGGACGAGCTGGGTTTACGACCACCCGTTTTTCATCATTCTGAATCTGGCCGTCGGCGGCAGCTGGCCGGGAAATCCGGACAACACCACCGTGTTTCCCGAGACCATGCTGGTCGACTACGTCCGGGTTTATGAGCGCTCCGGGCCTGCGCTTCCCGGGGCGCGCGCGACAACCCCCTGATCCCGGTCTGGGGAGGGACTTCTGAGCCCGGGCCTTAGGCTCTTAGGCTGGCACTTTCGCCGTGCCCCGCTCGCGCCAGCCTTCGATGATCAGGTACAGCACGGGAATGAAGAACAGGTTGAGCACGGTGGACACGATCATTCCACCGAACACGGTGGTGCCGACCGAATGGCGTCCGGCCTCGCCCGCGCCGCTCGCGAGCACCAAGGGAACGACGCCCAGGATAAAGGCAAAGGAGGTCATGAGGATGGGACGCAGGCGAATTCTCGCGGCCTCCACCGTGGCCTCGATCAGCGGCAAGCCGCGCTCGCGCAGCTGCTCGGCGAATTCGACGATCAGGATGNNCGATCTGGCAGTAGACGTCGTTTTGCAAGCCGCGCAGCCATTGCGCGGAAAGCGCGCCCAGCAGGGCCATGGGAACGGCCAGCAGCACGATAAAGGGGAGAACGAAGCTTTCATATTGGGCGGAGAGCGTCAGGTAGACCACCAGCGTCCCCAAGCCGAAAAGAATCAGCGAAGTGCTNNCCCGAGGCTAATTCCTCGAGAGACAATCCGGTCCACTCGTGCGCGAAGCCCTGCGGCAGCACCGTCGCGCTCAGTCCATCCATGACGGCAATGGCCTGGCCGGAGCTGAAGCCGGGGGCGGCGGAGCCATCAATCTCGGCCGAGCGAAACAAATCGTAATGACTGATGACCTGGGGAGTCGTGGTCTGGGTGACCGCGACCAGATTGTCGAGCGGAATCATGGCGCCGCTGTCGGAGCGCACGTAGAACTGCCCGATGTCTTTGGCTTGGGCCCGGAACTGCTGGTCGGC
>PKYX01000018.1:438-3540 GCA_003132825.1 Acidobacteriaceae bacterium | reverse complement strand
ATGCACTCTCCGGTTCGTGGCGAACCACCAAGATAGAAGGCTTGTCGGACAGCGCGACCGTATTGACGTTCAAAGTCAGTGGTGACGAGATCACCATGACCAATCCGACGGGCCAGACTTACACCGCCAAGCTGAATGGCACGGACGCGCCGATGAAGGGCGATCCGGGCATCTCCAGTGTGTCCGTGAAGATGAAGGGCAAGGACACGCTGGAGGAAACTGATAAGCGCGACGGCAAAGTGATCGGCGTCTTTAAGATGACGGTGGCGGCCGACGCTAAGACCGCCAAAGCCAGCTATGACAACAAGCTGGAGAATAGGATTACCGACTTCCCCAGCGTAACCAAGCAGTAGACTCGCGGCCGGTAGTCAAGCTTCACGGAAAATCGGAGACCGCCCCAGTTGTCGCCATCAGGCGGCGCCTCTTGGAATTGTGTCTGCATGACGGCTACTCTTCCACAATCGGATAAGGGAAGGGTTGCCGCAACACACCATCAAAACGGCCGAAGCCGGTTAAGTCCAGCGCATCGGGCGTCTCACGTCCTCTGTATCCAAAGAGAAAGTCTACCGTAGGTTTTCGGCGCGCCAACAAGGCGAGTGCCGGCAGCGCGAAGAAACACCCGATGCTTGGCAAATGTAAGAGTCAGCTGAATGTCTGCCTAATCGAGAAGAGCAACCATCGATCGTTGTTCGATTTCGGACATCGGATTGTGGATTCGGACAACCTGATGCCTGGGAATAGCGATGGATAGCCGGCTAAACACGGGCAATCAAACGTCTTTCTTCGGAAAATGGCAATGGCGGTCGAATTGCCCCTAGTTGACCATTACCTGGAGTAGTTGTGCCGGCCTGTGGGTATTAGACCCAGTTACAGGACCAGGCTACGGGGAGTCCCGATGAACCTATGGCAGGATGTGCAATTTTCCTTGAGAACCATGCGAAAGTCGCCGCGCATAACTCTGACTGTGCTGGCCACTCTCACTCTCGGTATCGGCGCCAACACTGCAATATTCAGTATCGTAAACGCCGCTCTGCTTGAACCTCTCCCTTTTCATAGCCCGGAGCAATTGGTTGAGCTCAATGCGGACTTGCGCGGGCTAGGAGCGCGGAATGTTGGTTTTTCCGTGCCCGAACTTGAGGATTTGCGCGATCGCGCCGGCGTCTTCAGCTCCGTATCCGTAGTTTGGCAGGCGCCGGTAAACCTCACCGGCGGCGATCACCCGGAACGTCTTGAATTCCTTGCGGTCAGCCCGAACTACTTCAACATTCTGGGCACGCAGCCACAGTTGGGCCGTTTGTTCGATGCGCGCGACACAGCCGATGGATTTGCCGACGCCGTGGTGATCAGCGACGGCCTTTGGCACAAGGAGTTCGGAGGAGACCGTTCCATCCTGGGTCGTCAGGTGCGCCTGGATAATGACCTCTATACCATCGTTGGCGTGGTTCCTCCCCAGTTTCGTCCTCCGTCGTCCGCAGGCGCGCACTCCGTCGACATGTGGGCTCCGGCGGGCTTCCGCGCATTGCCATTTCCAGCCCCAAAACGGAGTACTCGCCTCCTGCCTGGGCTCATCGCCAGGTTGCAGCCTGGCATCACCCTCCAACAGGCGCAGGCACAATTGGCGGTCCTCAGCGATTCCTTGCGCCGCGACTATGGTGGCGATTATCCGGCAACCGCCGGCTGGACACTCTCGATCACGCCGTTGAAGGAGGTCGTCGCCGGCAGCGCACGGACACTGCTGATATCGCTCTGGCTGGCGGTTGCCCTGATCCTGCTGATTGCCTGCGTCAATGTGGCTGGTCTTCTGCTGGTCCGGGCCATCCGCCAGCGTCGCGAATTCGCCGTCCGCCTGGCCCTGGGCGCGCGATCCCGTGTCATCATCCGCGAATCCGTCTTCGAAGGCCTGTTGCTCAGCCTTGCCGGCGGCCTGCTGGGTCTGGCATTTGCGGCGATCGCTATCCGCACCGCCCTGCACCTTCTGCCGGAGTCTATGCCGCGCGTCGATTCCATCTCCATGGACGGAAGGGTCGTGATCTTCGCTCTCTTTCTCGCACTTGCGACCGGCGCACTCTGCAGCCTTGCGCCCGCCTTCGCGGCCCTGCGGACCAACCTGATGGAAAGCCTCAAAGGGGGCGCCAGAACGAACGCCGGTGCTTCGAGCCACTCCTGGCTGCGCTCAACCCTGGTGGTCTCGGAGATCGCCATCGCCCTGGTGTTGCTGACCATAGCCGGCGCCTTCCTGCGCAGCTTCCAGAAAATGCGAGCTGTCGATCCCGGCTTCCGTTCCGACCACGTCCTAGTCGCCGGCTATCAACTGCCGCTCAAGCAGTACCCGAGCGATGCTTCTGCCGACGCCTTCGACCATGCTGTGATCGACCGCCTCGCCAGCAAGCCCGGAATTGTGACCGTTGGCATCAGCAACATGATCCCCGCATCCGGCTCTGCGCGATTGGCCACCTACACCATCGATGGCGTGCCCGCGGAGAATTGGAAGCTGCAATTCGCCATGTTCTCGACCACCTATGGGGATTACTTCCGCGCCATCGGCATCCCGCTGCTCGATGGCCGGTACTTCACCCTGGCTGACCGCTCGAGCGCACCTCTGGTCGTGATCGTGAACCGGACCATGGCCGGACATTGCTGGCCCGGTCAGCGGGCCATCGGCAAGCATCTGCACGTCGGCAACCCGAAGAAGGGACTGCCATGGGCAACTGTCGTCGGTGTCGTCGGCGATACCAAGATCGGCTCTCGCGATGAGCCCAGCACCGACCAGTGGTATGCCCCGGCGCCGCAACCCGCCATTCTCTTGGGTGCTGCGGCCTCAGGAGCCCTCACCGACTCCGCCGGTGGATATATTACCCTCCGTTCAGCCTTGCCTCCCGAGCAGATGACCCAAGTCCTGCGCTCAACGATCGCCGAGATTGATCCGCTGCTTGCCCTGCAGCAGGTGCAGCCGATGGATGACGTCATCTTCAACGTGGAAGCGCCGCGCCGTTTCAATACGGACCTCATCACCGCCTTCGCCATGGGCGCTCTCCTGCTCGCCATCACCGGGATCTACGCCGTCGTAGCCTTCTCGGTCTCGCTGCGTACACAGGAGATAGC
>PKYX01000018.1:0-433 GCA_003132825.1 Acidobacteriaceae bacterium | reverse complement strand
CGGGCGCGAAACTGGCGCTTCTCGGCTGTGGCCTTGGCCTGGTCGGGTCGCTCGCGATCTCACGGCTGGTCAACTCATTTCTGTTCAACGTGAGCGCTACCGACCCACTGGTCTACATCGCGGCAGCCCTGACCATGATGCTCATGGCGCTTCTCGCATCGGCGCTACCGGCAACCCGTGCCGCTTCCGCGAATCCGATTGAAGCTCTGCGCTCGATCTAGAAGCCATCCACTGGTGAGTAGCGACCTTCCGCCTGGCGGTGTTTCTCCCCTTGAGGCTGTGTCTAACTGCGGGATCTGAGGATCATGCTTTGGGCCAGAGACCGCGAGGCCATCCGCCCGCCTCGAGAGGTCAGGCAGCTCCCTCAAAATCGATCCTACGGTTGCCTGGTTTCCGCAAAGGCGGTAATCTTCCGTCCTCGTCGGAATGCGGA
>PKYX01000374.1 GCA_003132825.1 Acidobacteriaceae bacterium | reverse complement strand
CGCGATTTCCGCTGTGAGTTTTTCTCCCCGTGCCGAAACCTTCAATCCGTCGCGTTGTCCTTTGGTTCAGCTTCGTCCTAGCTCTCGGTACGGTCGTGATGGTTGCAGCAGGAGGAACGATGCCCCCCAAAATCGTAGAAATGGACGCCTTCACCCTCATCGGAATCGAGGCTCGCACGAGCAACAGCAACAGCGGCAGAGCGGTGATTTCCGAGCAGTGGGAAAGGTTCTTCAAAGNNAGGAATCTCTGACAGGATTCCGAACAAGCAGGACGCGAGCATTTACGCGCTGTACACCGATTACGCCAGCAACCGGGATGGCGAGTATAGCCTGGTGATCGGCGCCAGAGCTAGCGCCGCCGCACTCGCTCCCGCCGGAATGGTGAAGAAGAGCGTCCCCAAAGGGAAGTATGCCGTGCTCGCCTCCGCGAAAGGCCCGCTCGCAAAAGTCGTGCCGGAGGCATGGAAACAAGCATGGAAGCTCGAAGACAGCTCGGGTCTCGGTGGCCCACGCGCCTACCGGGCGGATTTTGAAGTTTACGGTCCCCTCAGCCGCGACCCGAACCATGCCGAAGTGGACCTCTANNGTCCAACCGTACATTGTCCGACGGTAACGAAACTTTCCCCACATGGGCGGGTTAAGTTGAGCGTACGAAAAATTCCGTAAGCTCCGCGCATCTCTACTACTTGGAGTCGGCTATGAAACGGCATCAATTACTTTGTGGGTTAATCACGCTGATGACACTCGCACTGGCGAGCTGCGGTGGCGGCAGCAGCACGTCGTCCAATATGAACGGCGCCGGCAATTCGGCGGCGGTATTTGTCACCGGTGAAGACGCCCCGGTGTCCTCCGTGGTCGCCTTCAACATCACCATCGACAGCATTACCCTCAACAATGGCTCGGCCACAGTGGCGGCGCTCACCACGCCGACCGCAGTCGACTTTGGCCGGCTGGTGGGACTGCGTTCGTTGCTCGGGTTCAACACCATCCCGGCAGGAACCTATACCAGCGCGACGTTCACGTTTGCCGCCAGCAATCCCTCTCCTACGATCAACTATGTTGATCTCACCACCACTCCACCCTCGATCGGGAGCGCGACTGGAGTGTTGAGCAGTCCGACCGTCACCGTGCCGTTCCCCGCCGGAAAGCCTCTGGTCGTGACCAGCAACGGCCTGGCCGGGTTGCACATGGACTTTGACCTGCGCCAGTCCCTGGCGATTGACGGCAACGGCAACCTGATCATCAGCAATGGACAGATTACAGTGACTCCAAACTTGGATGTGATGGCCGTTGCGGCGTCCGACGAAGAGGGCCAGATCACCGATTTTGGCGGCAATGTGGTTTCGGTGAATGCCTCCGGGAACTCCTTTGTGATTCAGGGTCCTTACGGCTTTCAGGAAGTGATTGATGTCAATTCGAGCACCCTATACAACGGAAGCAACAGCCTCAGCAGTTTGACGGCGAACGCGATTGTTGCGGTCGAAGGCACGGTACAAGCGGACGGCAGCATTCTGGCCGCCTCCGTCGAGCTGATCACCAGCGATAAGGCGTTTGTCTCCGGGAGGATTCTCGCCGTGAACCCCGGGCCGGTGGTAACCATGTTCGTCGGCGAAGAGCTGGGAACCTCGGCCACCATTCCGGTGGATAGCATTTACACCGTGAACCTCAGCCCAGTCTCCGAGTATGACATCTGCTTCATTGACAACTGGTTCACGAGCGAGCTGTTCAACGCCTCGTCCTTGGTCGTAGGCCAGCGCATCTTCGTAGGCGGGACCTACATGAGCAATGCCTTCACGCCTGACATGGTGTCGCTGCGGCGCCAGGGAGTGATGGGGGCGCTTGTGGCCAACAGCGTGAACATTGTCAGCGGCAATCAGGGGAGCTTCCAGATGCAGAACGACGCCCTGATGAGCTACTCCGCGGGNNGATCCGGTCAGCCAAAAGCCAGTGGTTTGGGCGCATCGCGTGCGGGTGCTGCCGTAAGAGCAGACCCAGATTCGTTCACCGCGGGCGGCCTTCGGGCCGCCTGTTGTGTTTGGGCGAAGTTATAATCATTCCGCATGAAGAAAGTTGTTCACGCCGCCTGTCCCCATGATTGTCCTGACGCGTGCGGAGTGCTGATCACAGTCGAGGATGGGCGCGCAACTAGGATTCAGGGGGATCCGGCGCATCCCATGACGCGCGGGTTTCTTTGCGCCAAAGTGGCCAAGTATTTGGACCGGGTGTATTCCTCGGAACGGGTGCTCTATCCGATGCGCCGGGTAGCCCCGAAGGGAGCGGGCGAGCAGCTGCGGAGCTTCGCTCGGCTGGGGCATGCGGGGGCAGCCGCCTCCGTCCCGTCGGAGCAGACATTCGAGCGCATTTCCTGGGACGAGGCGCTCGAGGAGATCGCAGATCGCTTCCGGAAAATCAGCGGCGAATTCGGCAGCGAAGCCATTCTTCCCTACTCCTACGGGGGCACGCTGGCGGTGCTGAACGGCGGCTCCATGGATCGTCGCTTCTTCCACCGCCTGGGCGCTTCGCAACTGGATCGCACCATCTGCTCCGTCGCCGGGGAAACGGGTCTGAAGTCCGTACTCGGGGTGAAGCTGGGCACCGAACCAGAGCAATTCCCCTTCTCGCGCTACATCATCGCCTGGGCTTCGAACATTCATGGCAACAACGTTCACTTGTGGCCCTTTATCGTCGAGGCCCGCCGCCAGGGCGCGAAGCTGGTGGTGATCGATCCCTACCGCACTCGTACGGCCGCTTGCGCCGATTGGTATCTGCCGATCAACCCAGGCACCGACGCCGCGCTGGCCCTCGGCCTCATGCACGTCATCATCAACGAGGGACTGCATGACGCGGACTATGTGACGCGTCACACCCTGGGATTCGGGCAGTTGCAGGAAAAAGTGCAGGAATATCCGCCGGAGCGGGTGGAGAAATGGACCGGGATCCGGGCGGCAGACATTGGGAAGCTGGCGCGCGAATATGCTACGACCCGCCCCGCGGTCATCCGGTTGAACTACGGCGTGCAGCGTTCCGAGGGCGGCGGCATGGCGACGCGCGCCATCACCATGCTGCCCTGCATCACAGGTTCATGGAAAGAGGTCGGCGGCGGCCTGCAGCTTTCAACGAGCGGCGCGTACGGGTTGAATCGCGAAGCGCTCGAGCGCACCGATCTCATGGGGAAGGCCTTGGGGCGTCCCGCACGCACGGTCAACATGGTGGAACTGGGCAGGGCGCTGAACACGCTCAACCATCCGCCCATCAAGGCGCTGTTTGTTTACAGCTCAAATCCGGCGGCAGTTTGTCCCAATCATAACGAAGTGGTTCGGGGATTGCGGCGTCCCGACCTATTCACGGTGGTGCATGAACAATTCTTCACCGATACCACCGATTACGCCGACCTTGTCCTGCCGGCGACTACATTTTTTGAGCACCAAGACCTACAGACCGGATATGGTCACTACTATCTGCAGATGTCGGACCAGGCCATCGAGCCTTTGGGGGAGTGCCGCTCGAATGTTGAGACTTTCCGGTCGCTGGCCGAGCGCATGGGATT
>PKYX01000285.1 GCA_003132825.1 Acidobacteriaceae bacterium | reverse complement strand
ACGCGGCCTGGGGGCCGGTCCATATTTGTTGCGGAATGAGCGGCTTGCGAACAATGCGGCGGCTCTGAGGGGCGGAGCAGGGTTTTTCCCGATGCACCGTCGGGAGGGTTTTCTGATATTCTCATCCGTTTTATCCCGAGGTGAAGGAGTGGAGAAGCGCGGGGTCAAATATCATCGCGGACGCTTGGGCGAGGCGCTGCGGGAGGAAATCGAAACCATCGTGGAGGGAGAACTGGGGGACCCGCGCATTGGCCTGGTCAGCGTCAGCAGTGTGGCGCTGGCCGATGACTCTCGCTCCGCCCGGGTGTTCGTGACCGTTGAAGGCGATGAGGAAGAAGCCGGGCGTTCGCTCGAAGGTCTGACGGCGGCGGTGGGATACATCCGCCGCGAAGTGGCGGAGCGCCTGCATCTGCGTCGGCCACCGGAATTGTATTTCCAGGTGGACCGTTCCGGGCAGCTCGCTGCCAGGGTTGACGAACTCTTGAGCCGTGCGAAAAAGAGGCAGCGATAGGCTGTGGAGGATCGGGCTGGCATGTTGAAAGATGTTCTCGAACAGATCGAGCGGCGCAACCGGTTTCTGCTGACCTCGCACGCCAGGCCGGACGGCGATGCCGTCGGTTCCGCGCTCGCCTGCTGCCAGATTCTGCGCTCCATGGGGAAGGACGCTGACGTTGTGCTGCGCGATGGCGTGCCGCGCATTTACCAGCCGCTGCCCTTTGCCGACCAAGTGGTCCACGCCCAGCGGGTGAATGGCAACTATGAAGCTGCCATCATTCTGGAATGCGACAGCATGCAGCGCACCCGGCTGGATGGCCTGGAGAATCGCTTCCTCATCAATATCGATCACCACCTGAGCGGCCGGCCTTTCGCCGACGTAAACTGGATTGACCCGGACGCAGTGGCCACTGCGGAAATGGTGTTTCGTCTGGCGCGGGCGGTGAAAGCCGAGATTTCCCCTGAAATCGCTACCTGCCTCTACACCGCGCTGCTTACCGATACCGGTTCATTCATGTTTGCCGGAACCAACGAGCGCACCTTCACGCTGGCCCGGGAGCTGGTGCGGGCGGGCGCGGACCCGGCACAGTGCGCGCGCCGGGTGTATTTCGCCCATTCCACGGCCAAGATGCGTCTGCTGGGCGCCGCTCTTTCGAACCTGCACCGCGAGGGTCCGTTAGCCTGGTTTTGGGTGACCCAGGAACAGATGGAACTCTGCGACGCCAAGGAAGAAGACTGCGAAGGCTTGGTGAACTACGGGCTTTCCATTCAGGATGTTGAAGTGGCCGCGTTCCTGCGTGAGATCCCCGATGGCCGTTTCCGGGTGAGCCTGCGCAGCAAGGGCGCGCTGAACGTGGCGGCAGTTGCGGAAAGCTTCGGTGGCGGGGGACACGAATGCGCCAGCGGCTGCTCTCTCGACGGTCCCCTGTCGGCGGCGGTTGCCCGGATTCTGGCCAAGCTCCAGATTGGGCAATCCTTCCACTGACCATGGCGGATTGAAAACGAGCAGTCGGTGACGGTGGATCTGTTACCTGAGGGTGTTCCCCCGTTTGCCTCCCGCTGGGCGAAGCACTACACTCCCTTTTCGCGAATCGCAATGCGATCCGCCTTGCACTTTTTGAACCCTGCGGGAGCCCTGGGTGGAAATTCTCGACCTCCGGCATTTTTCTTCGGCGGACCTCCGTCCTTTATTGGAGGACGAGACTCGGGTATGGTCGCGGCTGCTTTCCTGGGACTACGGCGGCTCAGCCGACATGATCCTGCGCTACGTGGATGCCAAAATCCTGCCGGGCTATGCCGCGGTTGAGCGCGGACGCATTTGCGGCTATGCGTTCTTTGTCTATGAGGGCAGCAAGGGCGTCATCGGGGATCTCTACGTGACCAACGGCGGGCGGTTGCCGGAGGCTCACGAGGTGGAGTCGCGGCTGCTCGTGCACGTCATTGAAACTCTGCAGCAGTCGCCCGGTATCCATCGCATCGAGGCCCAATTGCTGTTGCACGAAAGCGGAGCGGTAGCGCGCTCCTTCGTGGAGCAGGGGTTCGAGCGGCACGCCCGGCTGTTCATGTCTTTGCCGCTGACCCCGGCGCCGCATCCGGAAATCCCGCGGGAGGCGGAAATCGAAATCCGGCGTTGGGCCGAGCCGGACTACCAGCCGTCCGCCGCCTTGATCACCACGGCCTACCGCGGCCACGTCGACGCGGACATCAACGACCAGTACCGCAGCCTGAGCGGGTCGCTGCGCTTTCTGAACAACATTGTGCGTTTCCCGGGATGCGGTACCTTCGATCCCGAGTCTTCTTTTGTGGCCGTCCACAAACGGGCACGGAGCCTGGCGGGACTCATTCTGTGTTCGAGAGTCCGCGCCGATGTGGGGCATGTGACCCAGGTGTGTGTCCTGCCGGAGTACCGCTCGCGTCGCATCGGCGAGTCCTTGCTGGCGGCTGCGACAGCCGATCTCAGCCGGCGCAATTTTTCGACGCTTTCCTTGACGGTTACCGAAGCCAATGCGCACGCCGTCGAACTCTACCGCCGTCTGGGGTTTGATACCAAACGGGTGTTCGACGCGTTTGTATGGGAGGGGTGAGGGAGGGGTGAGGGAGCGATGAATCGCGAGCCCCCCTTCTTCGCTGGTTGCCGGTTCCTTTCCCGCTTAGGTCGCGACGCCCAGGGCGATCCAGAGGGCAGGCGAATTCCCCGATCGAGGACCGGCCTGAGCCCGGGAGACCTATCGTCGCAGAAGCCACATCAGCCAGCCGGCCACAAACACCCCGCCGACGAACAGGGCGAAACAGTACATCCCGTATGTGACCTGCTCGCGGACATTGCTGCGCTGCGTAATGCCGAAGACGACCGAGGCGAACACGGCGAACACGACGGCTGCGGTGAAGTGCGAAGGCTTCAGCACAACATCGGCCTGGAGCATCGCGATTTCGATCATGGCTTCTTCCCGATGGCGATGTGGTAGGCGTCGGCCACACTGATGAGGTTCAACAGGCCGGCGACGATGATGTACTTGGTGCCGTAGTCCGCTGTGGCGTGGGCAATGGCCCCCTGTCCCCAGTCCATGGCTCGAGTCACGATATAGAGTCCGCCAGCGCCAATGTCGCCGATAAATCCTAGGATGTCCAGGATGTCGCCGCTGTTCGGTCGATACACCCGGCCTTCCATGAGCAAACCGAGAATGAACATGGTGACCACGGAGGCCATGAGCAACAGGCCGCGCAGCCAGCGCCTTTGAATCAGATGTCCTGCGCCGGGAATCAGCCAACCGATGGCCGGCGCTACCACGGACATGGTTGAAACCTCGGGCGAGAGGCTGGGCGATTTGCTAGAGGAAGAATTTGCCATTCAGATGGTCACAATCTCACGCTGGATTTTACCGGTTACTTCCGCGACGTTGGGCCGCACCAGAACGTTGACTTCGCTGCGCACGCCGAAATCGGGCAGATAGATTCCGGGTTCGATCGAGAAGCAGGAGTTGGGCAAAATGCGGCGCTCGTCGTGGATTTCAAGGTCGTCCATGTTCGCCCCGTTGGCGTGGACCTCCGTGCCGATGGAATGTCCGGTGCGGTGGATGAAGGATTCGCCATAGCCCGACTTCTTGATGTGACCGCGAACCGCGCGGTCGACTTCCCAGCCGGCGATGTGGCGGCCGGAGGCCACGGCGTCCTGCACCGTCTTCACTCCGAGGTCGCGGGCATCGCGCACGATCTGGAAAAGCTCGCGCATGTGATCCGAAGGGGCCTGGCCGAGAAAACCCATCCAAGTGATGTCGTAATAGACGGCGTCCGGCAGGTTTTTTTTGGCCCAGACGTCCAGCAGAACGAGATCGCCTTCGCGGATGGGAGACGGATTTTCGGCATGCGGCTCGTAGTGCGGGTTCCCCGCGTTGGCGTTGACGGCGACAATGGGCGGGTCGTCGGTCACCAGATCTTCGCGGCGGAAAGCTTCCACAAACCATTGCTGAATTTCGTATTCCGTCGTGCCGCCCGAGCGCGCCCGCCGGCCAATCTCCTGAAATGCCGCGGCGGTAATGGCATCCACCGCATCGCGCGCACGAAAGTGCGTCTTGATCTGCTCCTCCGTCCAAGTCGCTTCGAACTGCGCCACCAGGTCGCCGGAACTGAGGACGTTTTTGCCCAAGCCGCGGATCAGTTCGATCGTGCCCGCATCGACCAGGGAAATATAGAACACCAGATTGTTCGGCGAGTACTGCATGGCAATGTCGCGTTGATTGGAAAGCATCGCCTTCACGTGATCGAACAGTTCCTGCCACGCGGCGTACTCGCGTTTGCTGCCGGGGAGAGAGTCGAGATGCCCAGCCTCGATCTTGTGCACCAATTTNNCGGGATCAGGTAGAACCAGCGCCGGGTGACCATAAGATTGGCCGGCAGTCCGAGCACCCGGTAGGCGATGGGGTCGCGATGATGATGATCGTAGAAAAGCCAACCATCGATGTTGCGGTCGCGCAGCGCGGCCTGTATGGCGGGAAGGTCCATGGGCAAGGAACTATTCTAAACAACCGCAGGACTTTGCGCGAATCCTCGGGTCGGGGAGCTTGGGGTGGGGAAGCCGGCGGTCGGGGAGCCCGCGGGCTGGAGTTAGGTGAAACCTCAGGGCTTGGTTCCTGCCCCCAGAATTCGCATCCGCGTTTTGCTGGGCAGAGTCTCGCATGCCGTGCGTAACACCAGCCGCGGCGCAGTTTTCCGGATGCCCATCAAATAAGGCACGGTGCGGGTGGGATCGGCCTTGGCGGTTTCCCGCAACAGCCAGCCCAGTCCCTTCTGCACCATGTCATCCTGGTCGCGCAAAAGCATCCCCGAGAGCTTGAGAATATCGAAGAAAAACATCTTGCGCCGGGTCCCCTCGATCAGGGCCACGCAGGCAGCTCGGCGGTGCCATCGGTCGGGCGACTTCGCCCAGCGGAATACGGTTTTCACGCGCGCCGGATCCGCCGCCACCATGGGGGCAATCAGATAGTGCGCCAAAGCGTCGTGGTCGGCCCAGCTGCGGATGCGATCCAGCCAGGACTCGAACCAATCGAACTCGGCATCGCCAAAACTCTCGGTGAGCTTTTCGAGGAGCAAGACGGCGAAGACCCTCTCCTCGAGCACGCGGCCCGAAAAAAGTTTGTCCGCGACCCGAACCACGAAGTGCAGTCCGGACTCCTTGAGCATCGAACGCCGCAGCCTGACGGCTTCGCGACGAAGCGCAGCCGTATACCATCCGTGCGACTTGATTTCTTCTTTGAAAAACCATTGCACGCCGGCGGCATGTTCGGCCGAGCCTCCGCCCCGCAACCTGCGGCGGACCTCGACGGCAATCCGGGTTGGAGTAGGTCTGCGTTTGCTCATGGCGGGCTGGATCTATTCTGTCGTCGCGAGGTCGGCCGCCGGGCTTCCCCTGGCCACAAACTTGTCGTAAACCCAGAGCAGCGCCCCCGTCAGAACCCCCACCGCCGTAACCGCCCACCAGATGCGAGCGGGTTGGTGCGTCACTTCGCCAAAGTGATGCAAGAGCGCGCCGCCGAACCAGCCGCCCACCAGCGAGCCGATTCCGATGGGCAAAAATGCAAACCCCATGTAGGTGCCCTGCTGGCCGGGAGGCGCGAGCCGCGAAATGTATTCGTAATAGCGCGGCTGCTGCGTGATCTCTCCCAGGGCGACCACAAAAATGGTGAGCACCGCCATGGGAACGGTGGGACGGGCAATCAGGATGAGCCAGGCCGAGCCGGAAATGAGCGTTCCCAGCGTGATGGCGCGAAGCGCCGCCATTTTCCGGATGAAGAAGCTGACTACCATCTGCAGCGCGATCACGGTCAGCGAATCGGTGACCAGGATCAGCTCGGTGTCGCTTTTTGGATTGACGTAGTCATGAATGTAGAGCGGTAGGACAAGGAACGACTGCCAGTAGGCAATGTAGTATCCGGAGAAAATCAGAAGAAACAGCATGAACCGCGGATTGGAGAGAACGGTCAGAAAATTCTTCGCTGCTTGGCCGAGGCTCGCGGTCTGCGCCTCGCCCGAGCGGCGGGGTTCCTGGAACAGCAGCAGCACCAGGAAAAACATCAGGAACACGCTCAACGCGGCCATCCGGAAAACATTTTCTACGCTGACATGCTGGTGCACCCAGGAGGCGAGATAAGGCCCGGCCGCTCCCCCCACGTTCACGAGCGTGTAGTAAATGGAATAGCCGATGGAGCGAACGTTTTTCTTGGAGGCGCGCGCCGTCGTGCCCACAACGCAGGGCTTCACCAGGGCGATGCCCAAAGCCGGCAACGTCAGGATGATGGCCACTAACACCACGAGCGGCATGGCATTGCGCACCGGGGCGAGCCAGGGCGAGCCAATCGAGCCGAGCAGGAAGTAGGAGCAACTGAGGATCAGGTAGGCCAGCGAAAGCGACCGGCGAAAGCCCAGCCGGTCGGCCAGCGCCCCGCCGAATATGGCGAGAAACCAGACCAGGCCGCCGAAAAGCCCGGTCAGACTGCTGGCCCGCTCCACGCCGAAATTCAGGGTCTCGTGCAGATAACGCGCCAAGGATGAAAAGGCCGCATAGTAGGAGAGCCGCTCGAACAGTTCCGTGATGTTGGCGACCCAGAATGGGCGCTCGAAGCCGGTGCGGATCTCGTGCAGGCGTTCGGAAAAGTTCAAGAGTCGCTCCGCTTCTTTCCGGCCGGTTGGCTCGCCAATCGCTTCCGGACTTCCTCCGCCGAGAGTCCCGCGACGCGAATTACTTTTCTCCGGCTGTTCTGGCCGGAGGCTATGGTAACGGAGGATCGCGCTACCCGCAAAAGATTGGCGAAGAATTCGACGCAAGCCTGGTTGGCCTGGCCCTCGAGGGCAGGGGCGGTGAGGGCGAGTTTAAACCCGCCCTCGAATTCGCCGGTGAGCGCATTCTTGGAGGCGCGGGGCTGCACTTTGACCGCGAAGCTCACCCCCTGCGGTGTGTCGCGGATTTCAATCATGACCCGAGCGCTCGCCGCCATGGTGGCATCAGGATCGCCGCCCCGCTACAATATTGCATCATGGCCTCGTTGCCTGAGCCCGACCCGATTCTCGATCTGCTCAAACGCGCAAAGACCATCGCGGTTGTAGGACTCTCGAACAGTCCGCTACGGCCGAGCCACGGAGTGTCTGCCTATATGCAGACCCACGGTTACCGTATCATCCCGGTGAATCCGAACATCAAGCACGCTTTGGGAGAGAAAGCCTACGCTTCGTTGCTGGAGGTTCCTGCGAGCATAGACATTGTCAACGTCTTTCGGCGCTCGGAGTATGTGGAAGAAATTGTCGACCAGGCCATACAACGGAAAGTGCCGGTCATTTGGATGCAGGAAGAGGTCATCAACCAGAAGGCCGCCGAGAAGGCGCGGCGAGCGGGAATTTTCGTGATCATGGACCGGTGCATCCTCAGAGAGCATAAGGCGCGTTTCGTCTAGATCTTGCTGGCCCCCGAAAGCCGGCTGGCCGACTGCTGAACTGCCGGCCGTGAGACATTCTTGGGCATGCACTATTTTTCAGCCACCGGCTAGGGTTTTCCCGCGCCGGAGCCGCGATCGGTTTCGGCGCCTGCGCTGCGTCGCCGCTTGATTTCTTCCAGCCGCTCGCGGATTCGCTTTTCCACGCCCTCATTGGTGGGATGGTAGTAGGTGCGGCCGCGCAGATGATCGGGCAGGCACTGCATGTCGGCGATCTTCCCCTCCAGGTCGTGGGCGTACTGATAGCCTTGGCCATAGCCGAGTCCCTTCATCAATCCTGTGGGAGCGTTGCGTAAGTGCAGAGGAACCGGCTCGGCAGCGGTTTGCTCCACGTCTTGCTGCACCGCCCCGTAGGCGGTGTATAGGGCATTCGACTTGGGGGCGAGCGACAAATAAACCACGGCTTCGGCCAGCGCCAGGTTGCCTTCCGGCATGCCGATGAAATCCACGGCATCGCGGGCCGCCATCGAGAGCGCGAGCGCATTCGGATCGGCCAGTCCGATGTCTTCCACCGCCATCCGCACCACGCGGCGCGCGATGTAAAGTGGATCTTCGCCGGCCTCGAGCATGCGCGCCAGCCAGTAGAGCGAGGCGTCGGGATCGCTGTTGCGCACCGACTTGTGCAGCGCCGAAATCAGGTTGTAGTGCTCCTCGCCGCCTTTGTCGTAGAGCAGAACGCGCTTTTGCAGGGCATCTTGCACGAGCTCGTCGGTGATTTCCGCCCCGACTTCCTGGCCGGCCCGTCCGCGGGCTAGGGTGGCGGCGACCTCCAGCACGTTATAGGCGCTGCGCGCGTCGCCGCTCGAATAGGCCGCGATCTTTGCCAGCCCTTCCCCGGAGACGCGCAGCTTCATCGCTCCCAGTCCACGTTCTTCATCGGACAGAGCGCGCACGAGAAGAGCAATGATTTGCTCCTCGGTCAGAGGCTTGAGGACGTAGACGCGACTGCGGGAAAGCAGCGCGGAGATGATTTCAAACGAAGGGTTCTCGGTGGTGGCGCCGATCAGACGGATGTTGCCCTTCTCCACATGAGGCAGAAACGCATCCTGCTGCGCTTTATTGAAACGGTGGATTTCATCGATGAAGACGATGGTCCGCGTGCCGTAGACGCGGGCGCGCTCGGCATCGGCCATGACTTGTTTGATTTCTTTGATTCCGACCAGCACTGCGGAGAACTCGATGAACTCGGCTTTGGTCAAGCGCGCGATAATTTGCGCCAGCGTGGTCTTGCCCGTGCCCGGCGGGCCCCAGAAAATCAGAGAGCCGATGTCGTCGCGCTCGATCTGCGTACGCAGCGGCTTGCCGGGGCCGACTAGGTGCTCCTGGCCGACAAATTCGTCCAAAGTGCTGGGACGCATGCGGTCGGCGAGAGGGCGCGTGCGGTCGCCGGAGTGGTCGGGGCGCGGAGTGGTTGGGAAAAGGCCCATACACCTTTACGGTCGAGGAGGATCGTTCATGGTCGATGGCAGTACCGTCTCTGCCTCGCCGCCTCATACAGTACGATACTTGCCGCTACCCCTGCATTCAGCGATTCCACTTGCGGCGAGTGAGGGATGGCCAGCACCTCGTCCATCTCCGCCATGAACTCCTGCGGCAGGCCGGCGCCTTCGCTGCCGATGAAAATGCACAGAGGAAGGGAAAGGTTGGCCTCGTCGAGCCGCGTGCCTTGATGCGACGAGGTGGCGACCAGGCGCAATCCGCGGTCACGCATTCGAGCGATCGCGTCCCCGAGCTTGGTGCGCGCGAATGGCAAACGGAAGGCCGACCCGGCCGAGGCGCGGATGACCTTGGAATTGAATACGCCGGCTGTTCCTTCCCCTAAAATTGCGCCGCCCGCCCCAAAGGCCTCCGCGGACCGCAGAATCGTTCCCAGATTTCCCGGGTCCTGAATCCCTGCCATCGCCACCAGCGGCCCGGAATCAGCTTTCGCCAGCACATCTTCGAGCGAAAATTCCCGGCATCGCACCAGGGCGGCCACCCCTTGCGGCGTCTCGCTCGGCACCGCGCCGGCGAACACCTTGTTCGGCAGCAGCAGAGTTTCGACATGGGCGGCAATCTGGGGCATCAGGCGCTGGGCTTTCGCTTCTGCCGACCGGCTGAAGAACACCGCCCGGAACTTCAGCCCGCTACGCAGGGCCTCCTCCACAATACGCACCCCCTCAATGGCGCAATGGCCATCGGGAGTGAGTTCGCCGCGAGCGAAAGCGCCACGCAGCTGCTTGACCAGGAGGTTGTGCCGTCCTTCGACGGGATGTAATCGCGTCGGCTGGCGGCCGCCATTGTTTCTTTTCTGCTTGTCCGCTTCCCCGCGCATTTGATCGAAATCATACGCTGATTTTCCATCCTGGCTAGCTCGTCCGGTCCGGGCACGGCGGGGGATTTCACCCGCGGCCGGGGGTTCCGAGCCCCCATCGGCTGCCCTGCCCTGGCGCTGCTTGGAGGTCAAGACCCGCTCGCGGCCCGTTTTTTCGACGACCTCTAGACGACTGCCGTTTCCCGCCCGAGTACATGGATCAGAGGCCGTCGCCAGAGATTCTTCAGCTGGTTTGCCTCGGCTTTGCGGCTGCGCTCATGGTATGTTAAGTTTCGCGGTTTCAGAACCTTGCATGGGGAAGGAAGTGTAGTGCGTTCGGAAATTGTCAAAATCAGCAGCGAGAAGCCAGAGGCCTCACTCATCCGGTATGCCGCAGATCAGATTCGCGCCGGCGAAGTGTTGGGCATGCCGACCGACACATTCTATGGCTTGGCCGCCGATCCCTATAACTTGCGCGCCGTGGACCGTGTGTATGAGATCAAGTCTCGTTCGCGGCACAAACCCTTGTCGCTTCTTGTCGAGAGCATCGATCAAGCCGAAGAGCTGGCTCAGCCGCTGAGCGATGAATTCTACGCGCTGGCCCGGCGCTTTTGGCCGGGGCCGCTGACCCTCATTGTGAAGGCCTCCTCCAGCTTGCCCCTCAAAGTAACTGCCAATACGGGCCACGTGGCCCTGCGCGTACCCAACTCACAAATCCCGCTGGCAGTGGTGCAGGCGGCGAAAATCCCAATTACCGCAACCTCCGCCAATTTGAGCGGTGAATCGGAATGCACAACCGCCCTGGCGGTGCGCGACCAGCTGCAGGGCAGGATATCCATCATCGTGGATGGCGGGACCTCGCCCCGCGATGTGGCTTCGACCATCATCGATCTCACCGATGAAGAAGTCCGTTGGCGAGTCTTACGCGAAGGGGCGATCCCCTCGGGGGAGATTTCTAAGTTCTTCGCACAGGGATGAATGAACCCAGCCGTTCAACCGCATCGGCGAAGCCACTGGTGGTTGTGGCTGCTGGCGTCGGCCGTGGTGGTGGTCGCGACTTGTCTGGCACTCGCCTCCGTCGGGATTGTCCAAACTGCGGCGCTTGAGGAACTTCATCCCGCCAACGCCATCGTGGTTTTTGGTGCGGCGGAGTATTCCGGGCATCCCTCACCGGTTTATCGCGCCCGCCTGGACCACGCCTTCGAGCTTTATCAGCGCGGGCTGGCGCCCGTGGTCATCACGACCGGCGGCTCCGGTGGCGACCCCAGCTACAACGAGGGCCAGGTGGGCCACGATTACCTGATGCACCGCGGGATATCCGAGGCCAACCTCATCGCGGAAACGCAGGGATCAGATACGGCGGAGTCCGCCCAGCGTGTGGGCGTGATCATGCGCGCCAACCACATGAGCAGTTGCGTCGCCGTCAGCGACGAGTATCACGTCTTCCGCATACGCCAATTGCTACAAAACGAAGAAGTGCAGGTCTACGTGGCGCCTCGCCCGGATTCCCGCCCGCATACCGAGCCGGAACGCGCCTTGGCGGTGTTGCGCGAAGCCGCCAGCTACTTGCTCTGGCGGTTGCACATCCCGGGGTAGATGCGCCCCATCACCAGCCCATCCTCTTGCGCAGTTCGGTGACGTGGGCTAGGTGATGCCGTCCATGCCACGAATAGAGCGCCAGGTTTTTCTCGAGCGCCATCGGTCCTAACTGGGGGTGATTGAAGCTGCGCTTCCAATCTTCCGGCTGCATGGACCGCAACATGTAGACGAAGCGGCCGTGCAGCGATGCCAGGAGCGCGAGCGAAACCTCGAGCGGAGTGGACTCTACGTCCGGCAGTTTCGCCCACAGGTCCTCGGCGTAGGGCTTGATGGTCGGCTGATCCTCGGTCAGAGCCAGCTTGAAGCGGATGTAGGCATTCATGTGGCTCTCGGGCACATGATGAATAACTTGGCGCACCGTCCAGCCGCCTTCGCGATAGGGCGTTTCGAGCTGCTGCGGCGAGAGGCCTTGCACGGCGGCTCGCAGTGCCGCCGGCATCAGCTCGATCTCCTCGATCATTCTGCTTCGTTGTTCCGCGGTGGGCGGGCCAGCGTAGCTAAATTTTCCGATTGGGTAACGCGGATCGCTCATTGCCGGCCTCCCTGGGGGCTACGGATGGGAGTCAGATGAGGCTGGGGGCGGACGCGCTGCAAGAAATTCTCAGGCGGCCGGGGAGGCGCAGCTCGAGGCGGAAGCTATTGCAGAAGCGCGAAGATTCTCACCGGGCTTCCCGAGCCGCCCTCGAGCTTCATCGGAGCCACCACCGCAATCGCTCCATGGGCTGGAACGCGATCCAGGTTGGCAACATTCTCGACTTGATAGACGCTGTGAGCCAGCGTGTAGTGGTGCACCGGGAAGTCGGGGGATGGGCCATAGTCAATGCTCAGGGTATCAATGCCGAGTCCGAAAATAGCGCGGCCCTCCACCAGGAATTTTGCCGCGTCCAGCGAATATCCGGGGAAGTGCATCACTCCCTTTGCATCGGCATTGCGGAAGTCCGTGACGGAATTCCAGCGCGCGTCCCAACCCGTACGCGCCATCACCACGGCTCCCGGCGGAATCTGGCCGTTCGCCTGCTCCCAGCGAGCGATGTCCGCGACCGAAATCTGATAGTCGGCATGGTTTTTCGCATTTGCGCTGACATCGAGCACCACCAGCGGAGCAATCAACCGCTCCGGAGGAATCTGGTCGACAGTCCACAGACCGCGGGCGAAGTGCGCCGGCGCATCAATGTGGGTGCCGAAGTGTTCCGGCAGGGAAATGTTGCGGGCGAAGTAAGTGTTCTTGTCGATGGTGGCGACGGTGGTTGCCTGGTAGAGCGGTTCTTGCGAGAGCGCGAACGTCGGTACCTGGGCATTGAGAGTATGTGTCAGGTCTACGACCGCATGCACGGCGGCGAATGGAGAGCTCTGGGGTTGGCGCTGCTGCGCGAACAAGAGCAGCGTCAAAGCCAATACCATGCTGGTCACTAGAGTCCGAATCTTCATCAGTTGCAATCGTCTCTCATTTCGTTGGCCGGCGAGCGTCCCGGATTCGCCACGGAATCGGAGCAAAATCGATTAGATGCAGTTTCTAAGTTGCGGCTGTACGGTTTCATTGTCTCCACGCGAGCCAGGCCCGACAAGGAACGGCAGGCCATGCCCGACCGGGAACCGGAAGTACCTGAAAAAAAAGGGAAAACAATCCTCACAGAAGCAACCAGGCGATCCCAACCGCCACCAGAGTACCCAAGAAATTGACGGTATCGTTGTTCAGCAGCCTCCGCCGCTCGAGCAACGCCCCCAGGTAACTGTCGGCCAGCATGCCGGCGGCGGCGGCGGTGAGTGAAACGCCCAGCCATTTCCAAGACAGCAATCCGGCGAGGACCGACACCAGGCTTACCACGGTGGCGGCGCCGATACCGGCAAAGGTTCCAGATGGGCTGACGCCGCCATCGGTGCCGGCCGGAACCCATTCCCCCGTGGTGATCAGGCGCGCCCTTTGGCTGCTGGCTTGTCCCACCTCGCTCGAAACCGTATCCGCGGCGGCCTCGGAGAGAGCGGCGGTCATGCCCAGCAGGTAAACCGCCCGCCCGCTGGCCGCGTGAAGAACCGCGCAGGCCGCGGCCACGCCCAGGTTCGCCAGCACTTGCGACGCTCGCCTTCCGTCTAGCTTCTCGGCCGTTCCCAAGGCTTGCTTCTGTTTGTAACCCCAGCGGGTGCTCATCCAGGCCAGAGCAAAAACCGTCACCAGAGCCAGAAAGGCGCCGGGGCCGGCTCCGGCATACAACAAGAAACAGACCAAGGCTCCCGCGACGGCGCCGGTCCGGGTGACACCTTTCATCCAGCGAGCCAAAGCGGTGAACCCCGCGGTGACCGCGGCCGCTGTCCAAAGCTGCGGCCCGCGAGGAACGCCGGCAAGAATCCAGGCCCCGGAGCTTTGTGTCAAGCCGTGCATTCTCAAGAACCGCGCTGCTGAATCGAGCCGAAAGCGGCCGAACAAATACTACTACCTATAGTGTCGTTCCTGCGGGCACCCTAGCTCTGGTGCTTTTACCTTGGGTTACAGGGGCCGGTCTTCCTGCATCCAAAGCCTCGGTTGTAGTCTAAACTCACTCTCGCGGCATAACGCACAGGGTTGCGGTTACGGGAGAACTTATGGCGTCCTCGGTCTGGTCCGGGTATCTCACTTTCGGTTTGATCTCCATGCCGGTGCGTCTTTTTTCCGGTGCGCGCAGTTCCGGCATTTCCTTCAACATGCTGCACCGCGATGACCTGCAGCGGGTCAAGCAGCAATACTACTGTCCGGCCGATAATCGCGTGGTGGAGCGCAGCGAAATTGTGAAGGGCTACGAGTATCGCAAGGATGAGTACGTGGTCGTCGAACCGGATGAGATAAAGAAGATCGAGCCCCAAACCGCGAAAACCATGGAGATTCTGGAGTTCGTGAAGCAAAGCGAAGTCGATCCCGTGTACTTCGAGTCTTCCTATTACATGTTGCCGGAAGAAGCCGGCCGTCGGCCTTATGCGCTGCTCACCAAGGCACTCGAAGAAAGCGAATACGTGGCCATCGCCAAACTCACCATGCACAACCGCGAATACACGGTCTTCCTGCGCCCGCACGAAGGCGGCATGATGCTGCACACGATGTATTACGCCGACGAGGTGCGCAAGGTGGACGGATTTGGCGCACCGGAGGTTGAGTTGAAGGATGCGGAGGTGAAAGTCGCGCATCAATTGATCGAAGCCCTGGCCGCGGATTGGGAGCCGGACAAATACCACGATACCTTCCAGGACAACGTCAAGAAACTCATCGAGACCAAACTCGAGGGCGGCAAGATTGCCGAGGTCGAGCCGGCGAAGAAATTGGCGCCGGTCGTGGACCTGATGTCAGCTCTCAAACAGAGTCTGGCTGAGATGGAAGGAAAGAAGAAGCCGGTATCCACCGCCAAGTCTACGCCGTCAGCCGCGGCGGCCGGGGGCAAGTCGCGTCGCAGCCGGGTGTGAAACCGCATCTGAACCTGGTGGTCCTCAGTCCCCGGCTTTCCGTCTTTTGTGCTGCCCCGCTGTCAACCTCCCGGCTCGCTCGTCCTGCTTCTGCAACCTGGTTCGCTGCTCGAGGCATCAGTCTAGTATCGCGCGGGATCGGGAGTTTCTGGCCTGAGGCCTGACGATCGCCCGCCGACCGCGTGGACCGCCGGTCGGCTTCTGGCGCAGAATGCGGCCAGCCGTTAGAATGTAAAGTCTTTCAAAATCAATGGCAACTGATCGAATCTTCTGCTTGGGGTGCTGATGACTCTGGTGCGCGTGCGGCTCCTGATCGCGGTGTTAGCGATTGCGGTTGCGGAGTTGGGCTGCGGGGATACTTTCCGTCCGGTTGCGGTCCCCATTAACTCGACTCCGCCCAATCCGTCGAGCCTCCACTTTATGCTGACCCTCAGCACGAATGGGGATTGCGACCCGCTGGTCATCAACCAGCCGTGCAACCGGGGAGCCAGCACCCGCATCGACGTGCCGGGAGACTCCGAAATCGGAGCCGCTCAGGTTGGTCTCAACCCGGTCCATGCCGTCCTGCTGCCCGACGGCGACGATGTCTTCGTCGCCAACCAGTTAGAGGACACGGTTTCGTTTTACAGTCCTTCGGGCATCTCGCCGGTCTTCACCTTGACTCTGCCCGCAGGATCGCGCCCGGACTTCGTAGAGACCACCCAGAACAGCACGGTTTATGTGGCCAATGCGGGGAACAACACGGTATCCGTCATAACGACCAACAACAATGCGGTAAGCAACACCATTCCAGTTGGGCCGAGTCCGGTTGCGCTCGCCGAGATGCCCAATGGACAGAAGCTCTACGTAGCGAACTTCGGCACCGGCGTCGCCCCGGTGAACGGTTCCGTGATGAGCGTCAATACCGTGGACGACTCGGTCAATCCGGTGATCGCACCGCCGGCGGGCTCCGCCTGGAATGCGCCCACCTGGATTGTTACGCGCTCGGATAATGCCAGGGTCTACGTGCTCGACCAGGGCACCGGAATCGTGGCCGCGATCGACACGTCGTCGGATACGGTGGTCGGGACCGCAACGGTTGGAGCGGGGGCGAACTTCATGTTGTACAACATCGCAGGAAACCGCCTCTATATCACCAATCCAGTGACCGCAACGTTGACCATTCTGGACGCGACGACCGCGCCATCGAGTCCCACCGATCCGTTGACGGTTCTCACCAGCATGAGTTTTGCCGCCTCGAACGCGGCCAATGCCCCTTGTCCAACGGGGTGCATTCCGGTCTCGGTGGCGGCTCTGCCCGACGGAAGCCGGGCCTACGTGGCCACGTATCAGATCACTCCTTCGACCTGTACCAACCCGACCCAAGCACCGCCTTGCATTGTGGCCCAGGCGACCGTCATCAACCTCGCCAACAACAGCGTCAGCAAGACGATTCCGGTCGGAGTCCTCAACCCGAACGCTCCCCTGACGGTCCCGCCCACATTTCAGCCGGATACGCCCGTACCCATGGTCGGTACAACCGCAGGCCCGGTTGCCGAATGCTCCTTCGTCAGATTTCGGCTGTTCGCGGCGGCTTCGGCCGATAGTACGCGCGTGTACCTCTCTTACTGCGATGCCGGAGCTACGGCGGTGATCAGCACGGTGCCCGATACTTCTCCCGGAGCCCAAAGTGGCGAGGACTATCTGGTGAACGAACTGGGCGCCCCGGTCAGCGCTCTGTCTCCCCCGTCTTCTCCCGCCGGACAACAACCGCCGCCGCAGTCTCCCGTCTTTGTACTCGCCGGGCCATAGCCGGCTCGATTCTTTTGGCCGCGCCTAAGACGATGACCCCTCGGAGGATCAGCATGCCTTGCGCGCCCCCGCCCCGGATGGGCCGCGGGAGGACTCGGGTTCGAGCTGGTGCTTGGTTCAAATCGGCCGAAGGGCCAAGCCGGGGGGATGGGGCCCAGAGAGTGCGGGAAACGGTATCGGCCCGGTGTCTCGAAGGCGCTTGCCGTGGGAAAAATGATCTAGGCCGAAGCTGCCGTCTCTTTTTCCCGCTGCTGCCGGCTATAGCGCAGCACGATGTTCATGTATACGGTGCCACTCTGAGTTTCAAAGGACAGCACCATGGCTTCGGTATCCTCGCTGGCCTCGGAACCGCGCTCGGAGGTGTGGACCACGGGCGGGTGTACCCGGAAATGAAAGCCCTGGTCATTGAGCGTGGTGATGGCGTTGCCGATGACCTGGTTGGCCAGCTCGCACACCGTCTCCTTCACCAGGGAATCCGACTCCGGAACTTCGGCGCCGGCAAACTGGCTGGCCACGCGCACCGCGGTTGCGGGATCGAGATCGAAGATAATGCGACCTTCGACATCGCCGGTGAGCCATACCAGGGCGGCGATGCCCTTGCGGCGGTAGGCTTCCTCTTCCATGCTGAGATTCCCGATGATCATCGGGGACCGCAAGCCCTGCGATAGCACCGCGTCGGCGGCGTTGATGAAGGGCTGAATCAGCTCCATTTTCATGTCAGTCTCCAGCCCCCGCGGCTTGGGCCACGACGGCATCTTCGCCGAGGACGTACTTGATCACCTCGTAGAGCACTTCCGGCTTGACCGGCTTCTGTACGAAGTGGCGAGCGCCACGCTGCAGCGCAGCCACAATATTCTCCTGGTAACCGACGGAGGACACCATGACAATGCGGGCTTCGGGGTGCTGCTGCACGATCTTCTCCGCGGCTTCGATCCCTTCCATCTGCGGCATGGTGATGTCCATGAGCACAATGTCGGGGTGAGTTCGCTCGTACTCGGCAATGGCGGTCAAGCCGTCGCCCGCTTCGCCCGCCAGCTGGCCTCCGAAGGCTTCGATGATGCGGGCGAGATTCTTGCGGGCGAAGACCGAATCGTCCACCACGAGGTAGCGGATCGGTTGGCCATCCTTGCTGCGGCGTACTTGCGCAAACTGTTCCATGTTGTATCCTCCTGCCTTACAGCCCAAGTTCTGGCGGCTTCACTCAGCCGTCTGAGAAAAANNGATCCGGTGTTTCGATCCTGTGTGCACTGCGTATACAGAGTGTTGGCGAGTGCGTCGAGCGACACCACGCGTGCCGCAAAACCGCGTTCGATGGCGGCCTTCGGCATGCCGTAGACCACGCAGGAATCCTCGCTCTGCGCGATCGTCAAGCCCCCCGCGTCCTTGACCATGCCCATTCCGCGGGCGCCATCGTCTCCCATCCCGGTCATCAGCACGGCAATGCTTTTCTGGCCGAATTCCTGAGCCACACTTTGAAACAGAATGTCGACCGAGGGCCGGTGGCCATTCACTTTCGGATCATCGCTGAGCACGGCGACGTCATCCAAGGACAGGCGCTTCACTTTGAGATGTCGATTGCCGGGGCAAATCAAGGCCCGGCCGGCCAGCAGCACGTCGCCCGACTGCGCTTCCTTGACCTGAATGGCACAGGTTTCGTCCAACCGCCGGGCAAACATTTCCGTGAAGCCCTCGGGCATATGCTGGACCACCAGAATGGCTGCAGAGAAATGAGCCGGCAGCTGGGGCAGAAAATACTGCAAGGCCTGCGGGCCTCCGGTCGAAACTCCCACGGCTACGATGCAGGTGGGCCGATTGTGGGGTTGGACCTTCGGGGCTCGCCGCGGGCTTTCCTGGAACAGCCGCGCCGGCATTTCGCGGGATTGCGCGGCCGCCTTGATTTTGGCAATCAGCTCCCTGGCGATCTCCGGCATGCGCGCCGCAACATCGTGCGGTTTGGCCACGAAATCAAACGCTCCGAGCGAGAGTGCCTTGAGGGTGACGGCCGCCCCTTCGGTGCTGTGCGAGCTGACCACAATCACAGGGACATGATGGCGGCGCATGATTTCCTTCAACGTATCCAGGCCGCCCATGCCTGGCATTTCCAAATCGAGAGTGACCACCTGCGGTTTCAGTTCGGCAATTTTCTTGAGGCCGAAGTTTCCGTCCATGGCAGTGCCGACCACCTCGATCGAAGAGTCGGTTTGCAGAATCTGCGGAATCAGCTTGCGCATCAGCGCGGAATCGTCTACCACCAGCACACGCACGGAGTCTGTCATCGGGCACCCTCCGCTGCGGCCTGGGCCGGGTGCTCTCGTTCGGCCCGCAGAAGCAGCAGTCCGCCGCCGCCCATGCCGGCGCCGCTGCTGCGAGTCTTGGTCGACCGCTCGACCACTGCCGCAAGATTCAGAATCAGCACCACGCGCCCGTCGCCCAAGATCGACGCGCCGCTGACCAAGTCGGTGGCCACGGTCTGGTCGTCGACCGCCTTGATCACCAATTCCTCTTCGCCTTCCAGCCCGTCCACGATCAGTCCCAGTTTGCGCTCGCCGAGCGTGATGACCAGAACGAAGATCTTGGTGAGGGAATTCTTGGACAGATCGTCATGCGGTCTTCCCAGGCGCACCAGGGGCAAGACCTGTCCGCGCAGCTGCAGCACCTCGTAGTTGTCCACCTGGTGCACGTCGGCCTCGCGGGCGCGGGCAATTTCGGCAACCGCGTTCAGTGGGATGGCATACAGCCGTCGCTCCACGCGGAATAACAAGGCCTTGATGATGGCCAGCGTCAGAGGCAGCTTCAGGCAAAAAGTCGTGCCCTGGCCGGCGTGAGTGGAAACTTCCACCGTGCCTTTCAGACGGTGCAGCACGCTTTGCACCACATCCAGGCCGACGCCGCGTCCGGAGATTTCGGTAATCTCCTGGGCCGTACTGAACCCGGGCTGGAAGACCAGTTCCAAAATGTCGCTTTCGCTGAGCCCGGCCGCTTTTTCCGGGCTGATCAGTTTCTTCTCGATCGCCTTGGCGACGACGCGCCCGGTGTCGATGCCGCTCCCGTCGTCGCTAACCTCTACAATCACCTGATTGCCGTAGTGGTAGGCAGCGAGACGGATGGTTCCGACGGCCGGCTTGCCGCTGCGCGCGCGCGCTTCGGCGGCTTCAATGCCATGGCTGATTCCGTTCCGGACCAGGTGCGTGATCGGCTCGGCAATCGCGTCCAGCAGGCTCTTGTCGAGATCGGTGTTCTGACCGCTGATCACGAGTTCGACTTCTTTGCCGCATTGTTTGGCAACGTCCCGCACCATGCGCGGAAACCGCCGAAACAGCTGCTCGACCGGCACCATCCGGACTTTCATCACCGAGCGCTGGAGATCATTCAACACGCGGGCCTGAAACGCCAGGGCATCGGCCAAACGGCCGCGTGTGGCTTCCTTCGGATAACGCCGGCCAAAGTCGTTCAGGGCTTGCTGCAGCATGGATTTGCCAATGATCAGCTCGCCCACCAGATTGAGCACGCTGTCGATGCGCTCCGCATCCACCCGCAGAATGTTTTCTGCGACCGCGACGTTGGCCCCGACCCGGGTGTCCATTTCTTCTGCCGGCAACTCGGCCAGGGACACGTCGGGGTCGGCCTCGGTTTGCGGGCGATGGCCGGGCCAGGAACCTTGTTCCTGGGGGTCGGCCTCCGCGGGCGCGCTCTTGGCGGCGGGCAATTTTTTTAGCTCGTCCACGCTGACCTGGGCGATCACGGTCGGAATGCGGCATTTCGCGACAATTTGTTCGGCCGGCTGTGCGCTGGCCAGCAGCAAATGCACGCGCTTGGTGGCCTGGGGCAAATTGGATTCCGGCAGCGCTCCCAGCACTTCGCCCACCGTGGTCAACGCGTTCAGCACCAGTTGCCGGGCCGCGATCGGCATCGCACAGAGGGGATCAAGCTGCGCCGTGATTTGATAGACGCGTTTTCCCTGGCTCAGAGCATGCTGGATCGCCAGATTCTCGTACTCTGTCCAGCCTGGCGGTTCGGCGACTGGCGCCGGCGTTTTCTTCTTGCGGGGCTCCCGGGTTTTGGGGGCGCCCACCAGTTCGCGGATCATTTTCCGCAGCGGTTCCGCTCGCGGCATTTTGCCCTGTCCGCGATAGGAGGCCAGCATGGCCCCGAAAACATCGATCGCGGTGAAGGCCACTTCGGCGAGCGAAGTGTGAGACGAGGTCCGCTCCGATGACAGGGCATCTTCCAATTCGTGCGCCAACTCGCTCAGTTCCCGGAAGCCACAGGCAGCGGCGTCCCCCTTCAGGGTATGCACCGAGCGACGGATGGTGCGCACCGTCTCCTGATCGCCGGGATTTTTCTCGAGCTTCAGCGCTTCCTCGTTGAGCGTCTGCAGTATTTCCTGCGCGCTCTCGAAGAACAGTTCCCGCAGTTCCGCGCCGCGTTCGTCGGAGAACTGGGTCATTCCGCCTCCTCGATGCGCTGATAGCCGGTGCCGCTGTTGCGGTGAACCATGGCAAACTTGTCGCTTAGTCCGCGCAGGCTCTCGGCGTGTCCCACGAAAAGGTAGCCATTGGGATTGAGGCAGCGCCGGAATTTTTCGATCAGGCGCTTCTGTTCCGCCTGATCGAAATACATCATTACATTGCGGCAGAAAATTGCGTCATTGCCCTGGGGTTGGTATTGCGTCTTTAGATTGTGAAAGTCGAAGTGCACCAACTCCTTCACTTGCTTCTTCACCGCGTAGCGCTCCCCCACCTTGTCGAAGTAGCGCAGACGATAGCTGTAGTCCACCGAAGCCATTTGGTTTTCCGAATAAATGCCTTCCTCCCCGGCGCGCAGCACGGAGTAGTTGATATCGCTGGCCAGGATTTCCACTTTCCAGGGTGGCGGAATGAGCGGCTTCGGATAGGCGCCGGGAAAGGCCGAGGGGTTGCGCAGGCAATAATAGGCCAGTCCGTCGGCGACCAGCATGGCGAGGGTATAAGGCTCCTGGCCGGTGGAGCAGCCGGCGCTCCAGAAACGCAAGGAGTAGTCGCCCTGCGCCTGCTTTGCCTGCAGAATGTCGTCGAGAAGATATTTGTGGAACAAGTCCAGTTGGGCTTTGCTGCGGAAGAAACTGGTTTCGTTGACCGTGAGGTCTTCGAGCAGCCGCGACAGCTCCTGTTTGCCGTCGGGGCTGATGAGAAGGCGATAGTAGCTGTAGAAGGAATCCAGACGGCATTCCTTCAGACGGCCCAGCAAGCGATTCTGCAGGAAGTGCATGCGGCGTTCGTCGAAGTACATGCCGCACTCCTGGTAGATCAGAGCCTGCAAGAGCTTCAGTTCGGGGGTGGTGATCTGCACGGCTAAGCTGGGTGTACTCATGAGTTCTCTTTCACGGTTGACTGCTGTGAGCCGGCTATCTGCCGCCCGCCGCGCGGTGCGATTCTCCCGCGGAGGCTGGGCGCGACGCCGTATTCTCACCGCCCTCACTGGTCTGCCGTAGCCCGCTGTATTCGAGCAGCTTGGCCATGTCCAGAAGCACGATGAGGCGTCCCCGGTATTTGCCGAGCCCGGTGACGCAGTTCAGTCGGCCGTCTTGAAATACCGCCGACGACGGTTCGATATCGCTCATTGGCACCTTCAACACTTCCGAAGCCGAGTCCACCATCAGGCCGCAGAGCCGTCCGTTGTGCTCGACCACCAGAATCCGGTTGCGCCTGCCGGGCACTACTTCCTTTGCCCCCAGCCGCTTCCGCAAATCAATGACGGAGACGATTTTGCCCCGCAGGTTGATGACGCCTTCCATGTAATCCGGTGCATCGGGCACGGCCGTGATCTCGGGCACGCGTACGATCTCGTGCAGGGACGTGATGGGAACGCCATAGGTTTCACGCCCAATCTGGAAACCCACGATGTGCAGTTCGCGGTGCATGCCGGATTGACGAGTTTCAGCCACGTGCCCCCGCGGTCGCGTGCCGGGCGTGGCCTCTGCTGCCGGCCGCTTCCTCATGGCGCGAAATGCCGTGCACGTTTTCCTCCAGTTCGAAGCGGCCCATGGACTCGAGCAGATCGCGGGACATTCTCGAGAGTTGTTCCGCCGAAGCTGCCAGTTCGGTGGAACTCGATGTGGTCTGCTGCACCAATTCGCGCATGCGTTCCATGGCCCGGACCACGGCTTGGGCTCCGGAAGCCTGTTCTTCGACCGCGGAATTGGTCTCATGCGTAATCTCGTTCAGCCGCGTGGTGGCCCGGGCGATCAGCGAGGAGCCATGCGATTGCTCGTTGGTGGCCGCGCCGATCTCCTCCGCAAACTTGTAGACTTCGGTGACCACGTTCGAAATTCTTCCCAGAGCACCGTTCAACTCCTCTCCGAGCCCCAGGCCTTCGTTCACAATGGTGGTGCTCTGATCCATGTTGGCCACGGCCTTGCGCGCTTCCTTCTGAATACTCTGAATCAGTTCGGAAATTTCCTTGGTGGACTGGGCGGACTTTTCTGCCAGCTTGCGGACCTCATCCGCCACCACCGCAAAACCCAGACCGTGCTCGCCGGCTCGCGCCGCCTCAATCGCCGCGTTCAGCGCCAGCAGGTTGGTCTGCTCCGCCAGATCATCGATCACTTCGATGATCTTGCCGATGTCGTCAGCCCGCTGGCCGAGCGCGTCAATGATCTGTCCCGAGGAGCGGATGGTGTTGTTGATCTTGTTCAAACCGTCGGTCGCCTTCTCCATGGTGGTGATGCCGCTTTGTACTTCATCGCGGGAACGGTTGGAGATATCGAGCAGCACTTTGGCGGTGTCGGCGACGCGCTGAATCGAGGCGACCATTTCATCAATCGAAGCCGAAGTCTCGCTGACGCTCGAAGCCTGCACTTGCGTGCTTTTCACCATGTTCTGCACGTTGATGCTCATTTCGTGCATGGTGCTGGTGACTTCATCGATGGCGGAAGAGGTTTGCAGGCTGACCTTGGCCGACTCGTCGGAAGCTCCAGCCACTTGGTTCGACGCGCTGGCGACTTGCGTGGCCGCGTCCCGCCCGTCGCGCACCAGGCTTCTCAATCCGGCCGTCATGCGGGCGAAGGCATTGCCTAGAGTGTCATTCTTCGACCGGGCTTTGACTTCGACTCCCAGGTTCCCGCCGGCGATGGCTTCCGACACCGAGGCCATCTCTTTCAGATAATTGACCATGCCGGCGAAGGTCCGGGCCAGCCCACCAATCTCGTCGTTGCGCCGGATATCAATTTCGTGATCGAGGTCGCCGGCTTCGCCGATTTGCTTGGCTACCCCCATCAGGTTCAGCAGCGGCTCGGTGATCGATTTGGCGCTGGTGAAGGCGATGATCACACCTAGCGCCAGCGCGGCTAAAGTGCTGAGCAGGGCGAGCGTGACGGTGGCGGTGCCGGCGGTTTCATCCGACTTGCGCCGTACCTCGAGCACTTTGTTGTTCTCTTGATCGGCTTGATCCAGGTAGTCGCTGGTATTCTTCATCCAACTGGAGGCGTCTTTTTGTAGATAAAAAATCTGCAGCTCGGCCACGGTTGCGTTGCCTGCATCTACATCCTTACGCTTAGAAACCAGGGGGTCGGCAAATTCGGTGAGCCAGCTCTGCTCGGACTGCTGCACCCGGCCCAGGGCCGACCGTTGCTGGTCCGAATTGGCGATCGCCTCGGTGGTCGAAAGCTTTTCGCCCAGCGCGCGGGCGCCATCCTTCATGGCATCCACCTCGCGGGTGTCGCCGCTCAGCAGGTAGTTGGTTAGATCGAGCCGGTTCTGCATCATCTGGAAGCGGACCCGGTCGGTCGCTTCGGCCAGATCGAGTGCGTTCGAAGCCGCCGCTTTCGCGCTGTGTTCCCGTTGCACGGCGATGATATTGACCAGGAACAGCACGATGACCATCGCCAGGATGGCTCCGAAGTTCAAATACAGTTTCCTACTGATCGTCATCGTTGCCTTGCCTCCCCCGACCTACGTTAGCTCGCGTCTCCGGGGGCTCGGTGGCCGCGCCTATTGCCGCGGGGCGCAAGATAGCCCTTACAGGAGACCTGCTGGCTCTATGCAAGTGCAATGCCCTTGCCAGCCGGCGATGGCCAGTCGAAACTATGGTGACCGGCCGTTAAGGCATTTATTATGAATAGCTTTCCCTAGCTATTGCTTACAGCACGGAGGCCCGCTTGGGGATTAAGATCGTCTCAGGGTAGTTGCTTGCTCTCAGTTTGAGACTAAAGCGCTCGATTTCTGCGATTGGGGGGATTTTGCAACTCGACACCCTGACCCGTTATTCCCTTGACTCAAATTGAGATTAGGGTCTAGTTTCAATTACTTGTGGTTCCTGGAACTCCTAAGGTGGCCGATCTCTGACTATGCCAAGTGAAGAAGCTCCGGCGCGGGCAGGAGCAATCCCCCATTCGGACGTAGCCTTTCAGCAGCTGTTGCTGCAGTTTTCTTCGGCCGCCGCTCAGGGACTCGATGAATCCTCCCTGATCCTCATGTTTTGTAGGAGTTCCCGGGAGTTTTTCGCAGTGGACGGGGCTTATTTTTGGCAATTCGAGTCCCCGAACCAGCTGATGGGACTCGAAGCCGATGGCCTGCTGGCCGAGCGCTTTCGCGGCATGCGATTGGCAACCGATCAGGCCTCGATCGGGGCCGAAGTCATTCGTACCCGCCAGACGACCTATGCCAACCGCCTCGATCCCACCCGTTCCGTGCTCAGTTCGATATTCGAGGTCAAGGCCGCGATGGCTGCGCCCCTGCTGGTTTCGAATGAAGTCATCGGCGCCGTGGTTTTTCTGCATGCCTCCAACCCGGATTTCTTCAATGACGACTTAGCCGCCAAGGCCACCATCCTGGCCGCCCAATTGGGCAGCCTACTCGAGGCCACCCGTCTGCTGCGGGTATCGCGCGAGGAGCATCGCCGTACCGAGATTCTGGCCGAAGTTGCGCAAGCCCTGCACTCGGTGCCGGACACCGCCGCCGTGGTGAGCGCGCTGGCCGACCGGTTACGCGTCTTGCTCCGGGCCCCCTTGGTCTGCGGCCTGCTCCATCAGGGGGCGAGTTTCGGCCTGAGCTCGGTGGCGGCAGAATCTCCCCAGGCCGAGGCCGCTGCGCGGGCCGGCCACGATCGCAAGGGGCTGCAATTTGCCGCCGATCTAGCCGCCCGTGCGGTCGCCGCCGGAGAGGCCGTCACCGCCTCCTTTGACCCCTCCCGCCACTCCTTTGGAGAGCTGATACCGGCGGGGACGGTGATTGCCATCCCCCTGTTCACCTCCCGGACTCGGGGAGCAATCTTGGTTTACCCCCGGCATGACAGTCCCTTCACCGCGGAAGAGAAATCGCTGGTATCTGCGGTGGCCGGCTTTGGAGCCGTCGCCTTGGTCAATGTCGAGCTCTACGCCACGGCCCGTGCCCAGGCGCATGAGCTGCACCAGCTTTTGGACATTGCCTCGGAGCTGGGCTCGATCGGGGACCTCGACCAGTTCATGCAGCAATTCGCACTGCGGGCGGTCGACTTTCTGGGTTTTGGCCGCGCCTTTCTGGGGCTTCTCGAAGAGGGCGCCTTTCGTGTGCGCTGGGGGGTGGACGGAGGAAGGATGCGGTCGGTCGAGCTGGTCATGCCCGAGGGGCCCATGATTCAGGCGCTGCTCGACCGGGAAGTATTCTGGTCCGACGAGGCCAGCAAGGTGCCGGGGATCAGGCCGGAAACCCTGACCAAATACAACCTGAAGCAAGTACTGACCGTGCCCTTGCTGGGTAGCGATGGCCAGGTGCTGGGGATGTTTGGCGTGCTCGACCGGCTGGACGGCGCGGGCATCTCGCAGGAGGACATCCGCCGCGCCAAGGTATTGGCGGCGCAAGTGGCCGTGGCCCTCGAAGTCACTCGCAATCTGCATCTTTCCGAGCAACACCGCCAGCGTGCCGAGGCCCTCATGGGACTGGCGCTCGAGCTGAACTCGCTGCTCCGGCTTCCCGAATTCGCGCAAGGCTTTGTCAGCCGGGCGGCCGCCATGATGGGCGCCGCCGCCGGTGCGCTCGCGGTCAAACAGGAATCCGGTCTAGAAACCGTCGTGCTGCAGAGCGCTCCCGGGGCCATCAACCGGGAAAGCGCGCAGCTACGCCGTTTCAGCCACGGCTTGACGGACGCGCTGTCACGTCACTCCCAGGGCATCGCGTCTGCGCCCGCCGGCGAGTTGTTGGGGAACGATCTGGCGTCGGCTCTCGGCTGGAGCGATTGCATTCTGGTGCGTCTGCTCGAGGCCTCAGGTGAGTTGGTCGGGGTGTTGTGCCTGGCCAATCGCGGCCAAGCGATGTCGCGGGAAGATGAACAACTTCTGCAGGCCATCGCCAGCCCCGCCTCGGTCGCTCTGGAGAATGCCCGCCTTTTCACCCGTATGGATCGCGCCAACCGACACTGGGTGGAAATCTTCGACGCCATCACCGATTTCATCGTGGTTCACGACGGGGCGGACAACATCATGCGGGTGAACCGTTCGCTCGCCGACTTCATCGGCGTGCCGCCTTCGGAACTGATCGGCGTCAATATGTGCGCCTTGCTGGCCATGGACGACACCGCGCCGCTGCGGGCCTGCCCTTTCTGCCGGGGAGCGGGTGACCATGCCGACGAATACGTCCATCCCGTTTTGGGGAGCACCTATCTGGTCTCCACGTCTCGCGTGCATGGCGCCAGCAGCGAGGGCTTGCAGACCATCCACGTGCTCAAGGACATCACCGACCGCCGCGAGGCCGAACGCCGTTATCGCGAACTGTTCGACAACATCCAGGAAGGATTGTTCTTCAGCACACCCGAGGGCCGTTTTATCGAAGTGAACGATGCCCTGGTGGCCATGCTGGGCTACTCCAGCCGCGAAGAACTCTTGCAGGTCGATATCCCCACCCAGGTTTATTTTTCTCCCGAGCAGCGTGAGCGCCACTCCGAGGCCATGGAAAAAGATGGCCACATGCGTAACTTTGAGGCCACGCTGCGCCGCAAGAACGGCTCCCCCATCTACGTCCTCATCAACGCCTTCGGCATGTACGACAATCTGGGGCACTTGGTGCAGATTCGTGGCCTGATGCTGGATGTCACCGGCCTTCACACCTACCAATCGGAGCTGCACCGCGAACGCGACTTCTCCGGCAAGATCCTCAGCAACACTCAGAGCTTCATCCTGGTATCTGATACCGCCGGCCTCGTCAGCTACGCCAACCGCCGCTGGTATGAAGCCGGATTCGAGCAGCGCGAACTTCTGGGGCGTCCCCTGCTGGAACTGGCCGCACCCGGCTATGTCCGTCCGCTGGCGGATGCGCTGCAGGCCACTCTGCGCGGCGTGCAAGTCGATAATCTGGAGCTGCAGATCATGCGCGGCAATGGTCATGCTGGCCAGTTCTCCGTCAACCTCAGTCCCATGCGCGACGAGCAGGAAAACATCAACAGCATCGTGGTGGTCATGACCGACATTACCGACTCGGCG
>PKYX01000379.1 GCA_003132825.1 Acidobacteriaceae bacterium | reverse complement strand
ACGCCCAGACGCTCGATTTCATCCAGGTTGTGGAGGGTGGCGCGGCTGACCGTGGTGCCGCCGATTGGGACCGGCTTCAAGGCGGCTACCGGCGTGAGTTTGCCGGTGCGGCCTACTTGCACGAGGATGTCTTCGATCCTCGTGATGCCGNNCGGTCCACTTTGATGACGATGCCATCGATTTCATAGCGCAGGCTTTCGCGCTTGCCTTCCCATTCCCCAATGAAGGCCCAAACTTCCTCGATATTGTTGGTCAGTCTGCGATGCGGGTTGACCTTGAATCCGGCAGTGGCGATGGCATTCAAGGTTTCCGAGTGTCGGTCGAAATAGGTGCGGCCGTTCTCGAGCAGAATGTAGGCGAAATAGTCGAGACGGCGCTCGGCGGTGACGCTCGGCTCCAGCTGGCGGACAGTGCCGGCCGTGGCGTTACGCGGATTGGCGAATGGGGAGAGGCCTTTTTGCTCGCGTTCGTCATTCATCTTCTTGAATGCCGCCAGCGGCATCAGCATTTCGCCACGCACTTCGAAGTCCGGCGGAATGCCCGCTTGCTTGAGCTTGTCTTTCGGAATGGAAAGCGGGATGGAGCGCACGGTGCGGACGTTCAGGGTCACATCTTCGCCCGTCGTGCCATCGCCGCGGGTGATCCCGCGCACCAGCTTGCCGTCCTCGTAGCGCAGCGCGAGCGACATACCATCCAGCTTCAGTTCGCAAACATACTGAATGTCTTGGCGGCCGCTGAGCTCATGGACGCGGCGTTCCCAGTTGCGCAGTTCATCTTCGCTGTAAGTGTTGTCGAGCGAGAGCATGGGCGAGGAGTGCTGCGCCTTGCTAAAGCCCTCCCGCGGCTTGCCCCCGACGCGCTGCGTGGGAGAGTCGGGAACGACGAGCCCAGGGTTCTGAACTTCGAGCTGCTTCAGCTCATTCATGAGCTGGTCGAACTCGTTGTCGGTGATTTCCGGGGCGTCCAGCACGTAGTAGCGGTATTCGTGGTGCCGAATTTTTTCGCGCAGGGCGTCGACTCGCCTGCCCAAGTCTTTCTTCGGGGTGGCCATCGGGGAGCATTATAAAGCGGCGCCACGAGCGACGTTCCCGGCAGTCCTCGTGCAGGGGGAGAAGGGGGCCGGCCGCACTGGCCAGCCCTTCTCGCTTCGAACCCTACACCAAGTCCTCTACCTTCAACGGTGTTGCCCCGCCCTTCCAGGCGCTGTGAAACTGGCCTTCCACAAAACCGGCGTCGTAATCCCGGCCTTGCGCCTTGAGGGCCTGCTGCAGGCCAAACAGAGACCGCGGGTTGCGGGGATTGCGGTCAAGATCGGCTCGGAAGACGCGTTCCGCCCCCGAAGCGTCGCCGTTCATCAACAACGCTGCCCCCAGCGATTCCCGGACCGGAAAGAACCAGTCGGGCGGTTCTCCGTACTTCAGTGTGTCCTGTATGGCGACGGCTTGCTCGAGCTGTCGAACGGCACCCGGATTGTCTTTGTTTGAGAGTGCGATCTTTGCGCCCAACACATCCCGAGCGATGGTGAGGATGTCCTTGGTCTTGTTGTTGATTGGCATCTGGAAGATCTCATCCGCGGGCGTATTCTTCACCGCTTCGTCTAGGAAACTATGCTCGGCTTCCGCCTGAGTGGCTCTGCCGGTTCCCGCCAGAGCCAACCCGCGGGCGAAATGCCAGAAGATCGTGGTGGTCTTCATTGCGGGATCGGGCTGCGGCATCTTGAGAATCGCCTCCCACTTGTGGAAACGGATGTCGACCGCCATGGGGATGGTCATGAAGCCTTCGAGGGGCGGCATCTCCTTGACGTGCGGCCCCACATGGGCGGCCAGCAGTTCGGCTCCCTTCTTGGCTTCGGCATAATCGCCATCCATGGCGGCACACATGGCGATGAAATGCAGGTTGTGGCTGTAGTACATCATGGAGTAAATGCCCTGCGTCCCGCTGGAGGCAAGGTAGGCGCGGTCGACGGCGGCGGCTTGCTCGTTGGTCTTCACTGCAGCTTCATAGTCGCCGGTGCGGATGTACACATGAGCCGGCATGTGGACAATATGCCCGGCAGCGGGAGCGAGTGCAGCAAGCTTGTTGGCCGCGGCCAACGCGCGCTCCGGATGAGGCGAGGCTTCGACGGTGTGGATGTAGTAGTGGAGCGCGCCCAAATGATCCGGATCACGGCGAATCACGGACTCGAGGGTGGCCACGATTTCCTCGGTTCCGGCTTCCGGCGTGCCGTCGGGATGCCACAAGCCCCAGGGATGGAGATTCATTCCCGCCTCGGCAAATAGAGTCGCCGCATCTAGGTCGTCCGGGAAGCGATTCATCAGCTCACGCATGGCGTCGTGATATTGCTCGGCGGCTTTCCGCAGATCGGCCTTGGGGTCGGCGGGGAAGCGCTTCGCCATCGCCTGGATGTAAGCCTGTTCGCTCGGCGAAGCGTGAGCGGAGAGATCGACAGCCTCTTGAATCTCCTGGTGCGCCCTCTCGAAGCGCTCGGCTTCGGCGGGATCGTTGTAGTTCGGCCCCACGGCTTCTGCGATGCCCCAGTGGGCGATCGCGAGGGTGGGATCGAGCTCCGCGGCACGCTCGAACGAACGCGCCGCCTCGTCGTGATTGAAGGCGTAAATCAGGCGCAGACCCTGATCGAAAAACCGCTGGGCCTGCAAGTTGTTGGTCGAAACCGGATGATGGAGATTGCCTAGACCCGACATCAGCGTCGCCGGCTTGGCGGGATGGTGGGAATGCTCCTGAGCGAAAGCCGGCACCGACAACACAACCGCAAGCAAAATGGAAATCCGGTAGCTCATACGGATCCTCCTCTTAACTTGTGTGAACTGGAAAGACTCGCTTACGAATGGCGCCCCAAGTGATTGGCCGTAGCTTATTGGAAAGCGAGAAAAGGAGCAACCGAAGCTCGATTTTGGGAGGTTCGATCTTGGGATGGTGTCTGAAATGTGCGTTGATGAAAAACTGCGACCGCTTGCTGGCCAGCGTTAGGCCGCCGTATGGTCAAGCCACGGCATCGAACCGCCCCACTCAAAAAAAGCTGCTCTCCGAGGCCATCGGATCCTGCGCACCACGGATCTGCCCCCCTACCGCACCGCCTGATTCCGGGACTTGCCCCGCATCCCTTCGCTCTCACCGATGATCGGCTCCCCTAAGCACTTTTCAGACACCACCCGGCGCCGAGGATTGCTATTCCGGCAGTCCCAGCCGTCGCATAAGGTCAGAAAATCGCGGGTCGGAACGAATCGAATCAAACGCGGGGTAGCGGATGGCGAGAAGCAGCTCAATGTCTTCGCCGGAATATGATTTCTCCAGGCACTCGAAAGTCTTTTCCCGATCGTTGGCGATCGCGAATGCTACTGCCTGAGCAGCGCTAAACTCTTGTTTGGGAAGACCGGCGAGCGACGATTGCAAATAGCCTTGGGCATCCGCGCTCCACGATCCCGGGGCGGGATAGGCCTTCTGCAGTTCAGTTAGCGCCTCCGCAAAATGTCCGGTTGTGGCGTACAACTGGGAAAACTTGAAGTGGCCCGGTTTAAAGGTCGGATCGCGTTCCACGACTTTCTGAAACTCGGCCAGAGCCTCGGGATAGCGGTGAGCCATCATCAGGGTCGCGGCGTAGTTTGTCCGAACGATGGCAGAAAGAGGGTCGAGCGATAAAGCGACGCGGTATTCCGCCAGCGCCTGATCCAGCCGCTTTTCGGGCACCAGATAAGCGCCGGCATAAAAATAATGGGCATTCGCATTGTTAGGATTCAGCTCAAGCGCGCGCCGAAACTCGCTTTCGGCCTCGTTCCACTTCCAGGCAAAGGCGAGAGCGCTGGCCCGCGCGGAATGCGCCTCCGATAGCGAATCGTCTAACTCGATCGCCTTGCGCGCCGCCTCATCAGCCAGCAATTGCGCTTGCCGGGAGTTAACGCCAATACGATAACTGGGCGCGACATTGTAGGTGTCGGCGAGCCCGCTATAGGCGAGCGCATAGTTCGGGTCGGCCGCGATGGCCTGCTGAAACAGATCGATACTTTTCTTCAGGCCTTCCGGGGTGCGCCCGTGCCACGCCTGCCTTCCTTCCAAGTAAAGGCGGTAGGCCTCGGGATTGCTGGTCCCCGCTCTGCCCAGCTTCTCTTGCTCGTTCCCGCTGAGCCGGATTCGCAGACTGCTGGAAATATCGCGCGCGATGTCGCCCTGCACCTGCGTGATGTCAGCCAGTTTGCGCTCATAATGCGACCCCCAAAGCTCGCTGCCATCGGCCGTACTCACCAGATCGGCCTGGACGCCGATTTCATCGCCGCGTTGGGTGACGCGTCCCATGAGCAGAGCACCGACCTGAAGCGCCTGCCCGATCTGCCGCGGATCATCCTGGCTCCCCTTGAAACGAAACGCTGTGCTGCGAGCCATGACCTTGAGGTCAGGAAGTTGAGAAAGCGTGTCAATCAAGCTCTCGGTCAGGCCATCGCTCAGGTAATCGTTGTTGGGATCGGCAGTAGCGTTGACGAAGGGCAGCACGGCCAGGGAGCTGATTCTCTGTGCGCCAGATCTGCCGCGCATGAAGTACAGGAGGGCGGCCGAAGCCGCCACCAGCACCACCGCCGCCGCGATGCCGGCAAGAAGATATTTTCGGGAACGGCTCGAAGCCGCCGGAATCGAAACCGAGCTAGCCGACATGGCGGCAACACTACCCATTGAGGAAGCGCCCGCCGAACGCCCGGAGTCTAGATCGCGTTTCAGGCGCACCAAATCGGTGCGCACATCGCTTGCATTCTGGTAGCGCAGGTTGCGATCTTTTTCGAGCGCCTTGTGAAGAATCCGTTCCAGTTCCGGCGGCAGGTCTGGGTTCAGGCGCACGGGGGAAACCGGCACTTCGTCAAGAATCGCTTTGAAGATTACAGCCGAACTCTCACCGCGGAACGGTAGTGCTCCGGTCGCCATCTCGTAGAGCACCGTGCCGAATGAAAACAAGTCGCTGCGGGCGTCAAGTTCCTTCGCCCGCGCCTGNNACATGTAGGCCACCGTGCCCAGGGTCGATCCCGGGTTGGTCAGTTGAGCTTCGTCCAGGGTGCGGGTATGGTCGTCCGGGTGCGCCGCGCCGGCCGGTTCAACCTTGGCCAACCCGAAGTCCAGAATTTTCGCGTGTCCGCGCGTGGTTACAAAGATGTTCGCAGGCTTGATGT
>PKYX01000386.1 GCA_003132825.1 Acidobacteriaceae bacterium | reverse complement strand
TCGCCGCCGCATTTTACTCTTTTTCACGAAATGCACGGCATTTTGGCGATCTGGGGCGCTCGTTTGCCGCGATTTGCGCGACGGCGTATAATTAAGAGTTTAGGCCTATGCCGACGAACCGACTAGAGTCCACCCGCGCCACACCGAAGCCAGCAGCGGCCGCCCCGAGCGAGCCCGACGCCATCCAAGTGCGCGGTGCGCGCGCTCATAACCTCAAGAACATCAGCTTCTCGATTCCGCATAACGCCATCACCATTGTGACCGGCGTTTCGGGATCGGGAAAGTCGAGTCTGGCATTCGACACGCTTCATGCCGAGGGCCAACGGCGCTATATCGAGTCGCTCTCAGCCTACGCGAGGCAGTTTCTCGATCGAATCGAGAAGCCCGATGTGGACGAGATCATCGGCATCGCCCCGGCAATCGCGATCCGCCAGAAGAACACGACGCGGAATCCGCGCTCGACGGTGGCGACCGCAACAGAGATTTACGATTACATGCGGCTGCTTTTCGCGCGCGCCGGCCGGACATTCTGCTTGAGCTGCGGCAGTGAAGTTCGCAAAGACACGGTGGATGAAATTGCTGATCGCGTGCTGGCTCAACCGGATGGACGGCGATTCCTCGTTCTCTATAAGATGCAGCTCGGCGACGACGGCGCGGCTCGCACCGCAAAGAGCCGCAAACCGCAAAAGCCGTCGAGCGACGCGATCCGGCAGGGACTCGCGAGCTTGCAAAAGCGCGGATTCAACCGCATTCATCAGAACGGGCGGACGTACGAGTTCTCGTCGCCGGAAACGCTTCTCGATCTCGATTTTTCGCAGCCGGCGTATGTCGTGGTGGATCGTCTCTCGCTCGACCCATCAATCCGCTCTCGATTGATGGATTCGATCGAAATCTGCTATCGCGAAGGACGCGGCGAAGCAATTCTCGAGTTCCCGTCCGATGAGCCAGGCGCCGAACCCGAGCGGATGGTCTTCAACGAAAGATTCGAATGCAAGAAGTGCGGGCTNNAGCAAGTCGCTGTCGGGCGGCGCTGTCGAACCCTGGACGAAGCCTCGATACCGGCAAATTTTCGCGGACATGAAGGTTTACGCGCGCGCTCACGGAATTCCGCTGGATGTTCCCTTCCGCGAGCTGTCACCCGAACAGCAGGAACGCATTATCGCTGGCGACCCGAAAGAAAATTTCCCGGGCGTTCAGGGCTTCTTCAAATGGTTGGAGCGCAAGAAATACAAGCTGCATGTGCGCGTGTTTCTCAGCCGGTATCGTGGCTATTCGGTGTGTTCGGCTTGCCATGGAATGCGGCTGCGTGCCGAAGCCCGGCAGGTCAAAATTGACGGCCAAAACATTTGCCAAGTCTCGAGCATGACGGTCGAGCAGGCGGCCACGTTCTTTGCCGGAGTTCGGCTGACCGAACAGCAGGCGGCAATCGCGGAGAAGTTGCTCGAGGAGATTCTCGACCGACTGCGCTTCTTGAATGAAGTCGGGCTGGAGTACCTTACACTCGACCGGCTCTCGTCGACTCTTTCAGGAGGCGAGGCGCAGCGCATTCAGCTGGCGACTTCGCTCGGCTCGCGTCTGGTGGGAACCTTGTATGTGCTCGATGAGCCGTCGATTGGGCTGCACAGCCGCGACACCCACCGGCTGATCAAGATACTGCACGATCTGCGGGATCTGGGGAACACGATTTTGGTGGTGGAACACGATCCCGATGTGATGCGGGCTTCCGACGGCATTCTGGACCTGGGGCCCGGCGCCGGGGAAAACGGCGGGAAGGTGATCGGGGTGGGAACCTACGAGCAGATCCAAAAGATACCCGGCTCGCTCACCGGACGCTATCTCTCCGAAGACTTGCGCATCCAGTTGCCCACGGCGCGACGCCAGCCAAGCTCGCGGCGGATCCAAGTCTTTGGGGCGCGGGCCCACAACCTGAAGAACCTCGATCTCAGCATTCCTTTGGGGATGATTGTGGCGATTACCGGTGTCTCCGGGTCGGGGAAATCCTCGCTGCTGCATGACGTGCTGTATCCGGCCTTGTCGGCGGCCCTCAAACAGGGGGACGGGACTGCCCTCCCGGCTCCGAACTGGGATCGCCTCGAGGGCGCGGACTATATCGACGAGGCGGTGCTCGTCGACCAGTCGCCGATTGGGCGAACTCCGCGGTCGAATCCGGTCACCTATATCAAGGCCTTTGATGGCATTCGCGAACTGTTCGCTTCCCTTCCCGAGGCGCAGAAACGCAGACTCACCGCGGGGCACTTTTCGTTCAACGTTCCGGGGGGGCGCTGCGAGACCTGCCAGGGAGATGGCACGGTTACGGTGGAGATGCAGTTCTTGGCCGACGTGGAATTGATTTGCGAAGAATGCAAAGGAACGCGCTACAAGCCGCAAGTGCTCGAAGTGCGCTACCGCGGCAGAAACATTCACGAAACCCTCCAACTGACCGTGAAGGAGGCTCTGCAGTTTTTTGCCAACGTTCCGAAGATCGCAGAAAAGCTGCGCGTTCTCGATGACGTGGGACTCGGTTATCTGCGTTTAGGACAGTCCGCCACGACGCTTTCGGGGGGCGAGGCGCAACGCATGAAGCTGGCGGCGCACCTGCAGCCGACGGCGCGGGGAATCGGGAGGATGACCGCCACAGAAGGCAGCCGACAAAAGCGGCGAGCCTTGTATATTTTTGATGAGCCGACCACCGGGCTGCACTTCGATGACGTCAGCAAGCTTCTCTCCTCATTTCGCCGTCTCATCGACGCCGGAGGATCGATTCTCGTGATTGAGCACAACCTGGAAGTGATTAAGACGGCGGACTGGGTCATCGATCTGGGCCCGGAGGGTGGGGAGCGCGGCGGGTACCTGGTGGGGTCAGGTCCGCCGGAGGCGATCGCGGAGGTCGCTCGTTCCTATACCGGACAGTTTCTGGCGCGAGTCTTGAACGGAAACGGAGCGCTGCGCTCGAATGGTCGCAAGTAGGGTGAACCGTATGCGGGCGATTCGCGCGGACCGCCAGGGCGCTGCGGAGAGCGGCAGGGTGCGGAGTTCTCTGGCTCTCGGTTTTCTGGCTCGCCAGGTTCTCGGCTTCGGGCTGGGGACTGTCCTGCTGGCCTCGACTCTCCTGGCCCAGGACACCGGCAGAACCGTGCGTCATCACCGCGTGGCCGAGGCAGATCCCTCCTTTCCCCCCGAGCTCAGCCAGGCTGAAGATGACATTGCGAAGAAAGACTTTGCCGGCGCGGAACCGCTGCTGAAGACCGTGGTCGAACGCGATGCCGGCAACTTTCAGGCCTGGTTTGATCTGGGCTATGTGGACAACGCCCTGGGCAAGAAAGACGAGGCGATCGCCGCCTATCGCAAATCGGTGGCGGCCAAGCCCAATGTATTCGAATCCAACCTGAACCTGGGGCTGATGCTGGCGGAGAAGGGTCAGCCGGGAGCCGAGCAATTTCTCCGCGCGGCCACCAAACTGACGCCCACGGCCGAGATTGACGAAGGCCACGCGCGCGCCTGGATGGGATTGGCCCAAGTACTCGAAGCGAGCGATCCTGCGGAGTCGGCAGACGCCTATCTGCAGGTGGCGACGCTACGGCCGAAAGATCCTGAACCGCGGCTTTCGGCCGGTGTGCTGTTCGAAAAGCAGAATCGCTTCGCCGATGCAGAGCAGCAATATCGGCAGGCCTTGGCCATCGATCCTGCGTCTCCCAACGCACTGACGGCGCTGGCGAATCTCTACATGCGCGGGCGGCGCTTCGGAGAAGCGGAAGACATGCTGCGCAAGCTCCTGGCGCTCCATCCCGAAGATCCCAGGGCTCACATGCAACTGGGACGCATGCTGGCGGCCGATGGGCAGAATGACGCGGCGATTGCCGAGTTGCAGGCTACTTTGAAAATGGCTCCGAATGACCTAGGAGTGCAGCGGGATCTGGCGGATCTCTATGCCATGACAGGAAAATACGACCTGGCGCAGGCCGCTTATCAGGCGCTGCTGGGGTCGAACCCGAAGGATTCCGATCTACATTACCGCTTGGGGCAGGCCCTGTTGCGACAGCGCAAGTTTCCCCCGGCGCAGCAGGAGTTTCTGGCGGCGGTTCAGCTAAAACCAGACTTTGGAGGGGCTTATGGCGACCTGGCGGTCGCGGCCAACGAAAACAAGAACTACGTAGGGGTTATCGCCGCCCTGGACGCCCGGGCCAAATTCCTGCCGGAAATTCCGATTGGTTATTTTCTGCGCGCCACCGCCTATGACCACTTGCGCAATTACAAACTGGCGGCAGTGAACTATCATAAGTTTCTGGCGGTCGCGAACGGGCAGTTTCCCGACAACGAATGGCAGGCCCGCCATCGGCTGATTGCGATCGAGCCTAAGAAGTGAACGATACCGGGCTTTCCCGGTTCTTTTGTGGATAGGGTGCTATGCGGGGCGCAGGTTTTTTCGTCACCATCATACTGGTCAGCTCGGTCGCGGCCTTCGCCGGCGGCGACGAAGCTCTCGCTGGGCTCGTCAAAAGGGCCGAGGCGGCTTCGATCGGGCAGCAGCCAGCGCTCTATGCCGAAATCGCCGAGCGCCAGCTGCGCGAGGCCGACCAACTGTATAACAATGGCAAGGTCGATGCCGCGCGGGCCGCGGTGGACGACGTGGTGACTTACTCCGATCGGGCTTCGGACGCAGCCAGCCGCGCGCGCTCGAAAATTAAGAATACGGAAATCGCCATTCGCAAGATGGCCGCGAAGCTGCGTGACATCAAGCGCGGTCTGGCTTTCGAGGATCAGCCACCGGTCCAGGCCGCGGCCGATCACTTGGAGGCATTGCGCTCCGGACTCCTCTCTCGCATGTTTGCCAAGGACCATTGATCATTGACCATGGCCTGCTTCGGCCATCACCGGTTTTGGGTTGTGCTGCCCCTGCTGCTCGTGGTCGGCCGGGCGGCAGGACAACACCGCTCCGATCCCTTGACCGACCCGGAAGTAGATCAACTGCGGGATGTGGCGCAGGACGCAGACCAGCGCCTGGCGCTCTACGTGACCTTCGCCCGGGCCCGGCTCGCCACCATCGAGCAGGCGCGTTCCGATCCCAAGGTCACGGATAAGCCGCAGGCGATTCATGACCGGCTGCAGGATTTTGTCGATGTCTATGACGAACTGAACGACAATATCGATACTTTCGTCGGGCGCAAGGCGGATCTGCGCAAGGTGTTGAAGACGATCATCGACGCGGATGACGAATTTCAGGCCAAGCTCCGGGCTTTGAAGGATTCTGCGCGCGCCAGCACCGAAGACGCCAAGCAATACGAGTTTGTATTGTCGGACGCGATGGAAGATGTCGACACCAGTGTCACCGACCACCGTCAGTTGCTGACCGAGCAGGAAGCCCAAGCGAAGCTCAAGAAGGAAAGAAAGCAAAAACCCCAATAAGGCTTAGGAAAGGCGAATCCACCGCCCGCCAGCCGGCAGTCCAGTAATTTCTTGTGGTATCGTACCCACAAACGAGGCGAATCGCATGTTTCTCTGTCGCCCGCTTCTTCGTGTTGCTGCTGCCCCGGTTGATCCTTTCGACGCTCCACTCCCAAACGACCGGCACCGCCAATGCACCCCATGCTACGTTTCAATCCAAGGTGCACGTTGTACTCGTGGATGTGGTGGTGACCGATCACAACAATCAGCCGATTGCCGGCTTGCAGAAGGAGGATTTCGAAGTACTCGAAGAGGGCAAGCCGCAGACGGTCGCCTCTTTTGAGGAGCACAAAGGCGTACCGCCGAATGCCGTGAATTACCCGGCTAGAATCGTGCGTCCAACGCGGCCGAATTTCTGTGGTATCGTTCCCTGCACTCGAATAAATTTCTATGCATCGCCGCTTCTTTTCGTTGGTTCTATCCGCGTTGATCGTTTCCTCACTCCAGTCCCAAACTACGGACACCGTCAATTCCCCCAATGCCACGTTCCAGTCCAAGGTTCAGGTTGTGCTCCTCGATGTAGTGGTGACCGATCATAACGATGAACCGATCGCCGGCCTGCAGAAGGAGGATTTCGAGGTTCTCGAAGAGGGCAAGCCGCAGGAGATTGCCTCGTTTGAGGAGCACAAAGGCGTGCCGCGCAATCGAGCAGCGATCGCACCCTTGCCGCCGAACTTTTACACCAATTACCCGCTGAGCAAGCCAACTGATTCGGTGAACGTTCTGGTGCTTGATGCGCTGAATACACCTCTCGGAGATCAGGCGACCGTACGCCAGCAAATGGTCAGTTACCTGAAGAAAATCCAGCCCGGACCGCGCCTTGCAATTTTTACGCTGTTATCACGGATGCGCATGGTGGAGGGCTTTACGGCTGATCCCTCGGTGCTGCTGGCAGCGCTCAACAACAAGAAATTGGGAGGCGGCCCGCAGTCGTCTCCGCTGCTCCGCACCGACACTGAAGACAACGCAGATGCGCAACTCATCAACGCAATGGCCTCCAGTCAGGCTCCGTTGGACTCCATTCAGGCTATGAAGGAGTTTCTGGCACAGAGCAAGAACTTCCAGACTTACTCCCGCGTCGAGGTGACGCTCCAAGCCTTGCAGCAGTTGGCGCGCTATCTTGGCGGCTTTCCTGGCCGCAAGAATGTGATCTGGTTCTCAGGGTCATTTCCCGTTAGCATTCTTCCTACGCAGGGACAGAACTACGATTTCAGTTTCTCGGATGAGATCAAGCAAGAACTTCGGAAGACTACGAACATGCTCGCCGCCGCACAGGTAGCCATCTACCCGATCGCTGCACAAGGGCTTGACACCGATTCTTATCTCGCCTCCAGCCGACAATATGTACCCGATATGAGTGGAGTGCCCGGGTCGGGACAGAGTGCCAGTACAGCGCCGCCGCCGAACCCCGGTTCAGCGGACATACAAGACCAGAATTCCCAATTGCAGCAAGAGCATACGCAACGCTATACCAACCAAGCAACCATGGATGAGATCGCAAAAGACACGGGTGGAGAGGCTTTTTACAATACCAACGGACTAAAAGAAGCGCTTGCCCAGGTGATCAACAACGGAACACACTACTACACGATTTCCTACACGCCGACAGACAAGAGGATGAACGGCGGATACAGGCCCATCGAGATTAAGCTCCTGCGGGGCCATTATCGACTCGCCTATCGCCGCGGCTACTTCGCTGACGAGGAGAGGAAGGATCGGCCACAGCCGATCGCTGACCCGCTGCAGCCGCTTATGGGACGGGGCGCGCCCGACGCTACCCAGATCCTCTACGAGATACGCGTGCTGAGGTCGGATCCGCAACCCAGTCCCGAGGCGGCGATCGCCGGAGACAATGCGAAAGTAAAGGGGCCGGTGACGCGCTACGCCGTCGACTTCGCGGTGTCCGTGAAGGATCTCGACCTGGCCATGACTCCGGATGGGATCCACCATGGCAACGTCGAAGTGGCGCTGGTCGCCTATGATCAGGACGGAAACACCCTGAACTGGGTTGTACGATCGACCGACATGTCGTTGAAACCCCAACTCTACAAGGCCTTCGAGCAAGGCGGGGTTCAGTTGCACCAGGAGATCGATGTACCGAAGGGCGATGTGTACCTGCGCACCGGGATCTACGATCCGGGGACGGGCAAGGCGGGCACGCTTGAGATTCCACTGCGCAATGTCGCCCCTTCGTCGGTAGGAACCAAGTCGACGGGCCCCTGACAGTTTTTGAAGCGTGGCGGATTGCCACTGGCCGGTCGCGATTGAGCATCCTAGAGATTTTTCCCCTTCGCGGCCTGCCGGGTGGATCCAGATTGATCGCGGCGCGTGCTAATCTGACTCCAGCGTGAGCGAGCGTCTGCTTCATATCTTCCAGGAAACCTACCGCGAGCTGCGGCCTCGGACTCCCGTGCCGGACTTGACGGTTGAGTTCTACTCCTTCGCCAACATCAATAACACGATCCGGCTGCGCAGCGGGAAGTTGCTGGTGCGTGTTTCCGATTTGCTGGAAGGGGCACCCGACCCGGTCCTCGCGGCCCTGGCCCACATTCTGCTGGCCAAGATGTACCGGCAGCCGATCGAACGGGCGCACTCCGCGCGCTACCGGAAGTATGTTTCCAGCCACGAAATCGCGAGCCAAGCGCGGCTCATCCGCCAGCTGCGAGGGCGCAAGCTGTTGCGCTCGGCCCGGGGCCATTTCTACGATTTGAATGCCATCTTCGACGACCTCAATGCCCGACTCTTTCATGGACTTCTGGGGCGTCCGCGCATGAGTTGGAGCCAGCTCGGCGCCCGCCGCATGCTGGGGCACTATGATCCGGCTCACAACGCGATCGTCATCAGCCGGGTGTTCGATCGCTTCGCGGTTCCCCGCTGCGCGGTCGAATACATCGTCTATCATGAGATGTTGCATCTGAAGCATCCCGTCAGATTGCGCGGTAGCCGGCGCTGCGTGCATTCGGCGGAATTTCGGGCGGAGGAAAAACTGTTTCCTCATCTGGACGCCGCGAAACGATTTCTGCGACGGATGTAACCGAGTGCGACACCTTCCCAGACAGCCGGCAAGAGGCCGGCGCCACGCAGGAAGCGTTGACGCCCCCGGCGGGCGAAGAATATCCTTATATAGTTGAAATTGGAACTCATTTTCAAGATTGCACCCTTCCGACCCTTCGAACCATTGAGGCTTTTCTTCTAGATGCTGCAAGCATTCATCGTGACATTACGCGAGGGGGTGGAGGCTGCCCTCATCGTCGGGCTCACGCTGGCTTACCTGAGCAAGATCGGGCGGCCTGATCTGCGCAAGGCGGTTTACGCGGGGCTGGCGGCTGCGTTTGTGGGCAGCATTGGGCTGGCGATTTTGCTCGCTCGCACCAACTGGAACGAAGACATTTTTGAAGGCTGGATCATGCTGGCAGCGGCCTTTTTCGTACTCACCATGATTCTGTTCATGATGAGGACCGGGCGCAAACTCAAGGGCGAAATCGAGGGCAAGGTCGGAAAGCTGGTGGGCGAAGGAAGCTGGTTCGGGCTGTTCCTGTTCGTCTTCCTGATGGTTCTGCGGGAAGGAGCGGAAACCGTGCTCACGCTGGCCGCGGTTTCGCTGAATTCGACCGAATTGCTCAGCTTTCTGGGCACGCTCGCGGGCGTGACGGTGGCCATTTTGTTCGGCGTGGTGTTCGTCAAGGGCAGCGTGCGCATCAACCTGCAGCGCTTCTTCCGCGTC
>PKYX01000460.1 GCA_003132825.1 Acidobacteriaceae bacterium | reverse complement strand
CCGTATTTTCAATCGATTGCGCCAGGTGGAGGAGGCGAGAGAGTATTTTGTGAGCGGCACCGAGCAAATCTGCCGTACCGTATCTCTTGTAGGGGTCGCAGGTCGGGCCGCCGTCTGACCATTCCCAAATGGTTCATGCAGCAATCGGAAGACCCCGCCAGAGTTCGGCTGCCGGANNCAACCGAGTTCTCTGTCCTTACGTTCTGGCTCGCTGGGCGCCCGAAGTCGGCGCTTCGTGTTTCCAAATCGGGACGGCAGCGAGAAATTAAACTGGCGCCGTGTGAGCAACATCACATCTCTCGGCAGTTCCCTTCCCTAGAATCGTCTTACCTCCCGTCAGAGGCTGGTCTCCAAGCGCCACAACTATTCGGAGGTCTGCGATGTCACTAGCTTGGCCACTATGCCCAAACCCTAAGCGGGAACAGATGCACCTCACCACCGTTCTGGCGGTGCAGCATGTGAGAAGAATGCGCGGAGGATCACAGTCGCACATGATCCGATGCTCGGATGGAAACTTCTACGTGGTGAAATTCCGCAACAATCCTCAACATCTAAGGATCCTGGCCAACGAGATGCTGGCCACCCGTCTAGCGGAGTACGTCGGCCTGCCCGTACCGGCGACGGTGATCGTGGAAGTCGGAACCTGGCTAGTCGATCATACGCCCGAGATGAATATCCAACTCCCCGGGGGCACGGTGCGCTGCAAGGAAGGCCCGCAGTTCGGATCCCTGTATGCGGTAAGTCCGCTGGTCGGCCAAGTGTTCGATCGTCTGCCAACGGACGTGCTGGCGCGCGTGCAAAACCTGGAGACATTTGCCGGAATTCTGGCGATGGACAAGTGGACCTGCAACGCAGACGGGAGGCAGGCGGCATTCTGGCGGACCTTACGACAACGCACGTATCGGACCACTTTTATCGACCAAGGCCATTGTTTCAACGCGGGGGAGTGGAACTTCCCCGACCATGCCCTGCGCGGGGTCTATTCGGGAAATGAGGTCTACGAACAAGTCACGGGTTGGGAATCGTTTCAACCGTGGCTCTCGCGCATCGAACACATGGAGCACAGTGTGGTTTGGGGAATCGCCGCGAGTATCCCGCCGGAGTGGTATGCCGGTGATTGGGGCGCACTGCAGAGGTTGGTCGAAAGGCTGCTGGAGCGCCTGGGAGTGGACGTAATCCGACACTCGATCGGTGCGTTCCAATTGTCGCCGAGGCACCCTTTTCCCAACTGGGCCGAATGTGAGCTGGAAGCCACCGGGTAGGGAGTGAGATCCAGCCCGGTGTCCGGCGAAGCCTGCACACTACGAATGCAAGAGATAGCGTTTCTACCCGCTGAGGTACTTTCCTTACCGCTTGGCGATCGATTGAGCGAGTTTGCCTAAAATCCAGAACCGAGAGGGATCCATGTCCAGCTTGTCCGGGCTCGTTAAGCAGTTATCGAGAGAACGCGACCACGTGCAACGCAAATTGTCGGCGCTGAATGCCGCCCTGGTAGCTTTTGCCGGTGCCTATCGGAATGGCACCGCGACTACGCGGAGGAAACTGTCAGCCCAAGGTCGGGCGCGAATTGTGGCAGCGCAAAAGGCTCGATGGAAAAAGCAGGCGTCCAAACGGCAACAAGGTGACTCCAGACCCCGGCGCACCATGTCCGCCTCAGCCCGCAGGAAGATTGCTGCGGCGCAACGGGCGAGGTGGGCAAAGGTGAAACGGAGAAAGAAGCCTGCCTAGCCTGCCCGGGCAACAGCTGCGAGCTCGGACTCCCCAACAGATCAATAGAGGCGAAACGAGACTTCCACGCTGATCAAGACATTCACGGCCTTTCCGTCTTTCTTTGCTGGCTCGAAGCGCCACCGCTCGACTGCTTCGATGGCTTTCGCATCCAGTCCAGACCCGAGTCCCCGAACCACGCGAATGTCGCGCGGATGTCCTTCCGTGTCGACGATCAGTCCAAGGATGCAGGTGCCCTGCGTCTTAGTCCTGCGAGCCTCCTCCGTATAGTTAGGAGTCGGTGTGGAAACTGCCTGCGGGGCCGAAATGGCTCCTCCTACATGAAATATGCCGCCGCTGACTCCTCCGCCACTTCCCGAACCGACGCCCGGTCCGCGACCCTCCCCGACTGCGCCCCCTGAACCAGAGCCGATGCCTCCACCGGAGCCGGTCCCATGCGAAGGCGGAGCTGCCGGCATTCTGGCCCCAGTCGAGCTTCCAAGGTTCGGCATGCGGTTGTCTGCGAGGTGAACCGTCGGCGGGATCACGACCGTCGGCTCGGCGGTAAGACGAGGCGCTTCATTCCGAACCACAATCGCGGGGGCGGTGATTTGCTCCATGGCAGGTTTCGGCAATCGTCCTTTCGGTGCGGGAAGCGCATCCTGGTCCCCGCCGCCACCGCCGCCGCTTATCACTTTTTTCGAAACCGGCAAAGCGTATGAATCGGGCGATGGAGCGATCAACGTTACAATTTCGCGTGGGGCAACGGGTTGTTGCACGATTTGACGACCGAACCCAGCGCTCGCCACCAGCAAACCAACGAATACAACGTGCACAATCGCCGAGACCGCGACGCCATCGGCGCGGTAGTTGTTGAATTGTCCCCAAACCTCCGGTGCGCGCGAAACTGGTGGCCTGGGCCGCGGCGCTACTGGGCGGAGAGTAGGTGGTTCATCAATCGGGTAACGAGTGGCGACGGACGGCGGGGGCTCGAGTTCTAATATCGAATGACCGCTAAAGATGGAATTACGAGGGCTCACAGCTGATGCTCCTTGAGGCCATAGAAATGGCCAACAGACGACCTGTCTATTAGATGCATCCCCACCGTCGATGATTCGTGCGTTTATGTCCTCAACCCGGTGCCGGACATGGAGTTGCGACGGTTACCAAAGCACCTCGATTGGATGGAAAGTTGGTGAGGGCAGCAGGCAGCGGTGTTCCCGCCGCGCCGGCGGAACTTAGAGGGCCATAGCGGCCTAGGTAGGTTTGCCCGGACTAGATCGGTGCCTAGCCATTGCCCTGGCCCTATCTGCACCGGCCAATCCCGGCGACTAATCTCCCTCGGTGCCAGTGAAAGGCACCGACCGGCGTATCCGTTCCTTCGCGTCCGAGGCCGATTGAATCACCTGCTTTTTCGTCTGCACTGCTTTGTCGCGTAAAGCTTCACGCGTCTCGCCCCCGGCCGCCGGGGCGAGCAATACACCTAACGCGGCGCCTATTCCAATGCCGACCAACAAGCCAGTGACCGGGCCTGCCCAGGGCCGCCGACCGCGGAGCGCGTCACTTGCGCTGGACAGGCGATCGCTCGCGTCTCCAAATTTCCGGGTTGCGGTATCGCTCACGTCTTCGAGTCCCCGGTTCAGTCTGTCGCTCAGGCCTTCGACCCGATCATTCAATTGATCGCTAATTGCTCTCCAGACCTTGGGCGCCGTGAGCACAAGGCCGAACTTAAGGGCCAGCTTGGCCCAATCTTTCGCATCTTTTGCGGCGTTCGAGGTGCGCATCGTCAATCTCCTGTTCGGCAGCTTACCAGACCGAATGTAGGTGAGGAGGAAGTGCGCCGCTATCGGCTGATCTATGTAGGGACAGCGAAGGATTCGCGTACCCCCGGGATTTTGACATTTCAGGATAGGGAGCGGTGGGGTTGTGGGGTGGTGTTTGCTTCGTCATTGACCATTCCCCGGCATTTTCTTCGCCGGTACAAAGATCTTTATCCTTGCCTCAACCTGCAAATTGACCGGTGCAAAATCAGTGGTCCGGTGCAAATTCAGTAGGGCGCGCGTCCGGACCAGTTTCGGCGTTCAGACCCATCTGCAAACTACCATCGTGTAACCGAAGAATTACGTGGTCGGCTGGATTTGCGGCGCCGTGAGTCTGAGCCTAGACTTAGCTTGAAGTTTCGGGCATAGACATTTCAGAGGAGGTAATTTATGAAAGCTAGGGCCACCATTTTCTGCGTGTTATTGTTGGGCGCCACGTGGGCACTGTCGCAAAGCTCCGGCTCCGGTTCCGGAAGCTCCGGTTCCGGAAGCTCCGGCTCCGGTGCGGGGCAAGGTTCGGGGCAAGGCAGCTCGTCCGGATCGGCTTCACCGCAGGGCGGGAGTAACCCATCGTCGAGTTCTCCGAACCAGGCCGCGCCGGGAACCGCGTCGCCGGCGCCCG
>PKYX01000128.1 GCA_003132825.1 Acidobacteriaceae bacterium | reverse complement strand
CGAAGTGATCAAGAAGGGCAAGCAGGAAGTGGAAGGCGAGGAAGGCGCCGAGGCTGCCGCGGAAAAAGCCAAGCCCGAGAAAGCGGAGAAGAAAGAGAAGAAATAGCTGTCGACGGCGGAGAACGGGTGTTCTCCGGAGCCCGCCCTCGTCGGAGTCGATGGGTCCGGCGGTGCGGATCTCGACGGCTTTGCCAGGGGAGACATTGAGACGGCGTGAAACTGATTGTCGGGCTGGGCAACCCGGGTATCGAGTACCAGTTCACGCCGCACAACCTGGGATTCCTGGCGATCGACCGCATCGCCAACGATAGCGGGGTGGAACTCAGAAACCGCCAGTGCCACGCGCTCACGGCCCGGGCTTTGGTTGGCTCGGAAACGGTTCTGCTGGCCAAGCCAGAGACCTTCATGAACCTCAGCGGCACCGCGGTGCGGGAGTTGGTGGCCAAGCACGAGGTCAGGCCGGACCAGGACCTGATTGTGATTTACGACGAATTGGACTTGCCCTTGGGCACGATTCGTATCCGCTCGCGAGGCAGTTCGGCGGGCCACAACGGCATGAAGTCCATTATCGGAGAGCTGGGTAGCCAGGAGTTCCCCAGAATCCGTTTGGGCATCGCGCCGGTAACAAAGATTCTCAAGCCGTTTCGCAAGGCGCAGCTCGAGCAGGTGGATGCGGTGCTAGATGTCGCCGCCGAAGCGGTCAAGGTGATTTTGAGCGAAGGCTTGGCGGCGGCGATGAACCGCTTCAACCGCAAGGCCGAGCCCGACGAAGCAGAAGAAGAAAAAGATTAGCCACGGATTTGCACGGATGAACGCGGATCGGAGCTTTGATTTGCGTTGATCCGTGAGAATCCGTGGCGGATGGGGAGTTAAGAATGAATCGTACCTATGAGCTGATGTTCATCGTCCGCCCCGATATGGCGGAGGAAGATCAGGATAAGCTGATTTCCACTCTGGAAACCGTAGTGACAACTTCCGGCGGGCAGGTCAAGAGCGTCGAGAAAATGGGCAAGCGGCGCCTGGCCTATACAGTCCGGCGCTTTCACGAGGGGCTGTACATGCTCCTCACAGTCGAGGGTGGAGGAGGTCTGATCCACGAGCTCGAACGCCGCCTGCGGGTTACCGAACCCGTCATTAAATTCCTCACTGTCCGGATTGACGAGGAACAGAAACGCCTGGACAAAATCAAGCAGCTGCGGGAGGCGCGCCGCAAACCGGCTCCCGCGCCCGCGGCTGAGACGGGCGGCGAAACCGCCCCGGCCACGGCATAGACAAGCCGGTCGTGAGTCTTCGGTCGCCAGTCGTCCGGCAAGCGCGGGCGGAAGATTGGCCCTGGCGGCCGAGATTGACAACCGACGACGGAATCACTCAAGGAGCATCATGACTGACGAAACTCGATCCACAGCATCCGCGGGCGAATCCGCTTCCAGCCCGGACCGTCCTTCAGGGGGAGACCGTCCCTCGGGCGGCGACCGTCCTTCAGGCGGGGATCGCCCTGCCGGCGGCGAGCGTTCTTTCGGCGGTGGCGACCGAGGGGAGCGCCGGCCACCCCGTCCCGGAGGCCCGGGCGGGCGCGAAGGCGGCCGCAAGTATTTCCGGCGCAAGAAGGTTTGCAAGTTCTGCGTGGAAAAAATTGAGGCGATCAACTACAAAGACGTGCGGCTGCTGGCTCAGTTCGTGGCGGAAAGCGGCAAGATCGTACCGCGCCGCCTAACCGGCGTGTGCACCCCCCACCAGCGGCGCCTGTCTTCGGCGATCAAGCAAGCACGCAACATCGCCTTGCTGCCGTTTGCCGGCCGCGCTTCGTAGGCGGGTGGTCTGATTTTGTGTGAGACGTGGGTCCTCGCCCGTGCCGCCGGCGCGGACCGGACCTAACTTTTTGTGCATGACGTTGGAAACTCAAACGGGAGTCATCTCATGGAAGTCATCCTGAAAGAAGATGTCGCTAAGCTCGGTTCGCGAGGCGACGTCGTAAGAGTTGCCGAAGGTTATGGCCGCAACTACCTTCTGCCGCGCAAGCTCGCGATCGAGGCCTCCAAGGGCAACAAGACTGTCATCGAGCAGATGAAGGCCGCATCGGTGCGCCGTTCCGCCAAGGAGAAAACGCAGGCCGAGGAACTGGCCAAGCAGTTTGCCGACGTTTCGCTGTCGTTCGAGCGACGCTCGGCGGAGCACGATCAGTTGTTCGGTTCGGTGACTTCCGGCGACATCGCCGACGCTCTCGAAAAGAAAGGCCTCAATGTAGATCGCCGCAAGATCCAGCTGCATGAGCCGCTGAAGACGCTCGGCGAGTTCACGGTTCCCATCAAGCTGCACAAGGATGTGACCACCCACGTCAAAGTGCTCATCGAGAAGGAAGCGGCGGCGGAGTAACGCGGCTGGTGTGGGGCGGGCGCCTCGCCCGCCGTAGCGGCCCTCGCAGAATTGCGCAACCGGTACAATGGCAAGCTGCGGCCATTGATTTATTCTTCAGCGAACCAATTGCGTTGCGCGGAATGCCGGCAGGTCGGCCGGTCAGGCAGCGCTGCGGTCAACCCGAGCCGATTCTAACGAGCCCAGGTACGGACTCCGGAACGTTGTGCCAGGGGCTGCGTTGGGGTGCCTTCGCGGGCTGTTCTCCTTGACTCTCGCTGTCCGGACTCAGGAGGGCCCTGCCCTGACCGGGGGCGAAAGCTTGGCCATGGCCCAGTTTGGGGGTCCCACGGCGCCCTCTAGCCCTCGCGAATCCACGGGATGGCTGCTCACGGTCCGGCCCCAGCCCCGTCTATAGCAGTGGCGGCCGGGAGGGACGACGATCGAACCCGGTTGAGCCAAGACGTTGATTCGAGGGCAAGGGAATCATGCCGGCCGATGTTTGGGCAATACCCTTTACGGTTGGCAATTCTTCCTCCGCGGTCGCCGAGCGCGTCCCGAGGGAACGTGGCAACGGAACCCTGGACCCCGGCGCACGGGGCTCCACGTCGGGGCAAAGTCTGAGCCGTATTGACGATACCGCACTGGTCCGGGAGGCGCAGCGCGGCAGCGGCGCCGCCTTCGAGGAACTAGTGCGGTGCTACGACCAGGCCGTGTTGCGGCTGGCCCTGCACCTCACCGGTTCGGAACAGGAAGCCCAGGACATTTACCAGGAAGCATTCCTGAAAGCCTACCGGAACCTGGGTAGCTTCCGTTTTGAATGTTCCTTCTACACCTGGATCTACCGCATCGTTACCAATCTCTGCCTGGATCATCTGCGGAAACGCAACGTGCGGAAAGAGGACGCTCCGGTCGCAGTGGACGCGTCGGGCGAGGAGTACAGCCGCCTGGAGCAGTTCGCCGACGCGCGCTCGGGGGCGAATCCGGAGCGTGATTTGATGCGGCGGGAATTGGGGAGAAAGATTGGAACCGCGCTATCGGGCCTGACTCCGCGCGAGCGCGTGGTCTTCGAGTTGAAGCACTATCACGGACTGAAGCTGCGCACCGTGGGCGAGATTTTGCATACTACGGAAGAGACCGCGAAGAATACTTTGTTTCGGGCTACGCAGAAGTTGCGCGGGCAGTTGGCGGATATGAGATGACCACAGTCCATGTGGGGACAGCCGCCCTC
>PKYX01000100.1:262-2598 GCA_003132825.1 Acidobacteriaceae bacterium | reverse complement strand
ATACATGCCGATCTGTTCGTCAAATTCCTTTTTGGCTTCTTCGTTGCGTCCAAAGCGGAGCGTGAGCCACGCCGCCTTCCAGTGCGCATAAGAGGCACGCGCGCCCTTGGGGAATCGCTGCTGCAATTCGCGAAATGCGTCGAGAGCCTGGTCGTACTCGCGGTGCACCAGGTGCAGATTCGCGCCCGACAGCAGAGCTGCTTCCAGCCATGGGCTGGTGGGCGCCGTTTGCCGCAGTTCCTCGACGGTGCGGTAGAAAGTATCGTTTTCGTCCGAGGCCCAGGCGACTTCGCCAAGAATGTAGAGCCGCTGCGCGTTCTGCTCGGCGGTCACGCCCGGGAGTGTCGTCAATTCTGCCTTTGCTTCACGGTTTTGGCCGCTGCGTTGCAGCGCATCGGCCAGCGCCAGTTCTGCCGCTGGACGGGCTTCCGGCGGGGCATGGATTGCTAGGTCGCGATATTCATCGGCCGCGTCGTTGTAGCGCTTCGCCTTCATGAGCAAGTCCGCCCGGGTCTTGCACTCCGCGGGCGTCGCTGGCGGCGCCGACGGAATTCTTTTCAACTCGATAAAGGCCGCGTCCGCTTCAGCCGCAGTCGGCATTTTGTAATAGACATTCGCCAGAGCTTCGGCGGCTTTCGAACTCTGACCCAAAGTTGCGTAGGCGCGGCCCAAAGCGAACTCGATGTCGGATCTTGCCGGTAGCCGATCTTTCTCCAGCAGTTCGGCGGCGTCGGCTGCCCGGCCCTCAGAAAGCAGCGCACTGGCGTAGGTGAAGTGCGCATCGCGAATCAACAACGAATCCGAATAGGCGGTGCTGAACTTGGCCAGCGCGGCCAGACCTTCGGCCTGACGGCCGGTTTGCAGGTAGCAGGTCCCCAGGTAGTAGGCAACGTAATCTCCCAAGTCGCCGGCCAGCGGCTTGGCGCGGTTCAGGGGATCAATGGCATTCGCACAATCGTGATCGAGGACGTGCGCGTATCCCACAACCAGCCAGGCCAGAGCCCCGGCATCTTCCTTGGCATGCGCACGCGCGTAAGCTTCAACTCCGGCATACCCGGCAGGAGAACGATCCTGAATCAACTGCTGGGCCATGGGGCGGAGGGTAGTGGACGCGACGAATGCCTGGCGGATGCGGCGCACGCGGGGGGACATCGGCCGCCTCCTTCTTCTCGCGGCTGCTGCACGAGTTGCTGCAGTGCCTGTTTTTTTGGTGGGAGCCTTGCTGGCCGCGGCCTTGGCGGTCTTCGACTCTGTCGATGAAGATTTCGTCGGCGCGGATTTGTGAGGCGCGGAATTCGTAGACGGTTTCTGAGGTGCTGCCGAGTTTTTGTCGACAGTAGAAGTATCAGAAGCCGCGGGAGCGGAATTCTGCTGCGGGAGCGCCACGGAATGCGTGCTACTCAGGAGCCCGCCCAGCACGCCCAGCGCAACCACCCACCCCCACTTGTGACCCAATCGACCCACCTTAATATTTGTTACGTGAATATTGGTTACGTGGGGACGCGAACAGCGGACCCTGTCTGTTGAGATGCCAGAACTGCGTTGAAAGGAACTCGGCAATGGAGAGCGACCCTCAGGGGCTAAAGTGACCGCAAGGTCACAGGTCGAAACGGCACGANNCTGGAGCGGCTCTTTTCGATATCTTCCTTGAGGCGATCGTAGAGGTCCCGGTTACGGCGGCCTTCCGCGACTTTTGCCTGGTTATACAGCTTGATTTCATCCACCAGCAAGCGCGCAAAGCGCTGAGCTTTGCGGTGGGTATCGGCGTCCTCAGGGGACATGCCGGCGAACGGATCCGCGGCCGCAGCCGGAGCGGACGCAGCGGCATTCGCGGCAGCAGAATGCACCGCGACTTCAACCACCTCCGCAGCCGGTTCCGTCTCCGGGGTGGGTTCGGGCGCAATATGTTTGGGAGTGTGAGCCGCGAAGGGATCGGAAAATGTACTGACGGTTTGTACCGGCGCCGCGACTGCAGCCCGTTCCACGCTGGCCGGGGTAGGAGCATCGCCAGAATCTCTCTGCGTCTGCTTGCGCAGCGAAACCACTTCCAGCCATACGCTCGTGTCCAGCACCAGCACTTCGAGGGACGGCCCGTCGACCACGCCGTCCGCGCCGCCGTCGGCATAGAGCAAAGCTGCGACTTTATCCTTGAGCACCAGCGGCAGCACCAGGATTTGCTCGTTCTCTGGTCCGCCAAACTGTTCCACGAAGCGCCGATCCATCTCGGCAATGTTCGCCGGAGTCGCGGTGCGATTCTGATAGGCGTGAGCCGCCGGTCCCGCCGTCATATCCAGAGGAAAATCTTTGACGGCATTCTCCTCGCCCAAGCCGCGGCC
>PKYX01000100.1:0-252 GCA_003132825.1 Acidobacteriaceae bacterium | reverse complement strand
CCTCCCGCCGGCGCCGCAGGCACAGGCAATTCCGCCAGGACGCGAGCCACCAACTCCGCCTGCAACTTTGGAAGTTGGCGGTCGAACACCTGGGCTACTGCCTGCTCGACGATTTGTTGAAGTTCCTTACTGTCCGCCATACTCAGAAAACCATTTTCAATGCCAGAGTCTTTCCACCAAGCGCCCGATTCACACCAAAGGACACTGCCCTAAACGCTGATTATACGGTACTTGTATGCTGACATCAGAGTA
>PKYX01000495.1 GCA_003132825.1 Acidobacteriaceae bacterium | reverse complement strand
CGGCAAATCTTTCCCGCGCGCAACTGCTCGCGGCTTCGGCCGCTTCTCACTCCTTGGATAGCTGGGTTGTGCAGAGTGATGCGGGGAAAGTGACGTTCCGTCCCTTCGCGGGGATCGGTGATGAATCTTACCGCCTCTATCAGACGCTGGAAGCCTAAGGTCATGGCCGCGCGTGCGACCCTGCCAGGAATCGTTGCTAAAACTCCGTGCCGCGGAATCGAGCCGGATGCTCCGTTTATAGAGACGCTAAGTCGCGCTTTGCGCTAAATGGATCAGCGCGGGCAATATGTCGCCGAGCTGCGCGGTCTGTGGCTCACCAAAAGCGAAATAAAGCTTTCGATAGAGGGCATATAACGAGCCGTAGACTTTCTGCGCTGCCGGCTGCGGTGTAAACAGCACGTGCTTTGGGCAAATTTTATCCTGGGCCTCTTCCACGGTCTGGAAAGTCCCAGCCGCGAGAAACGCAAAAATCGCGGAACCTAAACTGGTAACGCTTTTGCTCGGCACCAGCACCGGCCTTCCGAGTACATTGGCATACACTTGATTGAGCACGTTGTTCTTTTGTGGAATGCCGCCGGCATTGATCACGCGTTTGATATGTACCCCGTGCTCGGCCATGCGGTCGAGAATCACGCGAGTGTGGAGTGCAGTGCCTTCAATCGCCGCGAACAATTCATCCTGGGCCGTGCTCTGCAGGTTCCATCCCAGCGTGATGCCCCGCAGGTTCGGGTTCACCAATACCGTGCGGTCCCCGTTGTCCCAGGTCATGCGCAGCAGACCGGTCTGCCCGGCGCGGTATTTCTCCAGGCCTTGACTCAACTTCTGCACGTCGGTCCCAGCACGAGTTGCAATCGCATTGAAGATATCTCCCACGGCCGAGAGCCCCGCTTCGATCCCCGTCCGCAAAGGATGCACGCTCCCCTGCACCACTCCGCATACACCTGGAACTAGATTGACCGACGGCGTGATGCCGATGATGCAGGTCGATGTGCCAACCACGTTGACCATATCGTCGGTGCGGCAGCCCGCCCCGATCGCGTCCCAATGGGCGTCAAAAGCCCCGACCGGAATCGGGATGCCCGCCTTCAGTCCGAGTTTTTCCGCCCAAGACGGCGAGAGCCTGCCTGCGATCTGATCAGAAGTGGCATACTCCCCGTCCAACTTCTCGCGGATTCCCGCCAGCAAGGGGTCGACTTTGGTCAGAAATTCTTCCGACGGTAGACCTCCCAGCGCAGCGTTCCAGAGCCACTTGTGGCCCATGGCGCAAATACTGCGCTTTACTCTTCGGGAATCGCTGATGCCACATAAGGTAGCCGCCACCATATCGCAGTGTTCGAAAGCGGAGACGAACTCGGAACGCAGCGCAGGATTGTGCCGGAGCCAGTGCAACAGCTTGGAAAACCCCCACTCGGAAGAATACACGCCGCCACACCAGTCAATCGCTTTCAGATTTTCCCGGTGCGCAGCCTCCGTGATCTCCGCCGCCTCGCCCTTGGCGCGGTGATCGCACCACAGATAGTATTCGCCTAGCGGCTTGAGATCTTTGCCGACCGGAATTACCGACGAACCCGTCGTATCGAGAGCAATGGCTTCCACCTGATCGCCGGAAACCCCGGCTTTGTTCACCGCCTCGCGGGTCGCGCCGGCCAGAGCGCGCATGTGATCGTCATGCGATTGGGTAGCGTACTCCGGATCTTCTCGTTTGCGGTGCAGGGGATACTCGGCGACCGCCGACCCGAGCAGTCCGCGCTCGCTGTCCACGATCGAGACCCGCACGCTTAGAGTTCCGAAATCGACACCCGCTACAATGGCCATGCCCAGTCCTCGCTATGGTCTTTCGTGCCAATACATATTCCAGCCCAGATAGCGGGTGGCTGCCTCATACACCGCATCTGCTACCGTGGAGAGATTCGCCGCCACGTGGTGCTCGAAGCCTTCCTCGCAAATAAAGTGAAGCAGCTCTTGCAGGTTGGGAATTTCCACAACACCCGCGCCCCCAAACGTGTTCAGCGGATCATCCGTGAATCTGCCTTCCCCTACATAGCCCCGCATTTCGCCCTCCGTATCGTCGGTCGAGAAGCGGGCGAAGCTCATCTTCTCCGGCTTAATCAGTCCTACGCAGGTGCCGAACGTGTTCTCCTTCCCCACCGTCCCCGCAATGATTTCCTGGAAGTCCATCTTCACCGAGCGGAAAAAGTGTTTGGGCAGGTTCGAACAGTGGAAGCAGACGGCCTTGTTCGGATCGGACCCATAGTTATTATTCCAGTCGAGCAACGCTGACGGTGTCTGAGACGCCAATCGCAGCGCGTGCATCCCTAACACTCCGCAAATATCTACCTCGCAGGCGCTCGACAGCAAGCTGTCGCTCATCATGCTCATGATCGTGCATGGCACAACGCCCAGGTTTTCTTCGATCGACGTCCAGCATTGCACTGCGCTGATTGCCACTTCTGTCGCCGCCATCCATTGATCAACCACCGCGCCCAGCTTCGCCATCTTCATCAGCGCCGCCGCCGGCACGCTGCTCGAATCCACATATTTCTTGATCGAAGCCAGCTTTGCCTGCGCCAGATCATCGTTGTCNNGTGGGCCGGGCTCCAATCGCCCCTACCCGCAAGTTGCGGAAACCATTTACCACGCGACACACCGCGGCGAACCACTGTAGATCTTTCGCAAACTCCGGCGAGTCAGGAGTCTCGGTATGCAACGTCGTGACCGAGTAGGGAATTCCGTATTGCTTCAGATTGTTACAGGCCGACATCTTCCCGCAGAAACTGTCCCGGCGGAACGCGATTGTCATCTTCTTGGGATCATCCGGCGTCGCCTGTATCAGCACCGGCACCCGCAAATCCGCCAGCCGTAGCGTATCCGCGATCGCCCGTTCCTCACCGAAGTTAGGCAGGGTCACGATAATCCCGTCAATGCGCTCCCGATTGCGTTTGAATAAGTCGGCGCAGCGCCGCGACTCCTCGCGGGTTTCGACGGCGCCGTACTTGCTCTCCTCCGGTGTCAGGGTCACCACCTCCATACCCGCTGCGGCCAGCACGCGCAGCATCTCTTCCCGCCCGCTCTTCGCCAAATGATCCGGGAAGAAACCACGGTTCCCGACAATCAGTCCCATGGTCATTTTTCTCTGCGGTGCCATACGGCTTCCCTTCTTGAAACCGACTATGCCTGCGGGCTGGCTCTCCATGATGCGCAGCCCACCATCGTCATTTCTGTCCGTAGTACGCGTCTTTCCCGTGCTTTCGCAGGTGGTGCTTGTCATGCAATCCACGACCGATGGCGGAAGCTTGCGGGTTGATGGTAATCGTGAAATAAGCCATGCGTGCGACAGCCTCGAGAATCACCGCATTGTGCGCAGCCGCCCCGGGATCGGGCCCCCAATTGAACGGACCATGGTTCGCAACCAGCACTCCCGGAATCGCCATGTAATCAAGACCTTCAAAAGTGCGAACGATGGCGGTTCCTGTGTTTTTTTCGTACTCCGAGGCGATTTCCTCATTGGTCAGTACCGTGGTGACGGGGACCGACCCGTAAAAGTAATCAGCGTGCGTCGTACCGAAGCACGGAATGGGCTTTCTCGCCTGTGCCCACGAGGTCGCGTATTCCGAGTGGGTGTGAGTCACGGCCCCGATCTTGGGGAATGCCTTGTACAGAACCACGTGGGTGGGCAGATCGGAGGAGGGCCTCAGCTTGCCTTCCACAACGTTGCCTTCAAGGTCGGTCACCACCAGGTGCTCCGGTTGCATCTCGTCGTAGGGCACTCCGCTCGGTTTTATGACGATTAGCCCCTCCTCACGGGAAATGCCGCTGGCGTTGCCGAAGGTATAAAGCACCAGTCTCCTGCGCACCAGTTCTAGGTTCGCCTCGAGTACTTCCTGCCGCAATCTTTGCAGAAGCATAGGGTGGAATCTTGCCTGTTATCAAGACGTTGGGGGATCGTGTAATCGTTTTCCGACCTCAAGAAAAGTAGAGCAATCAGGACACTCTTGTCAAACAGACGGCGATCCTCGCAGAAGGCAGCCAAACCCTCTTCCGGAAGGCCGTCGAGCGCAACTTGGTCCACATCGTTTATAAGCTCTTCCGGGCACTTCCTCGCATAGGCAACCGCCGCTAACCATTTTCGCTCCTGATGTCCTCTGGCAGCAATATCGCTGTCCGGTTGCAGCCCGTCGGCAAGCCAGCGCATCGGCGGTCATCGGCAGAATGTTCGCGGGACTTATCGCAGCCCACCCTAGGGGCGTGGTTTTCAAAACTGACCCGCCCGTGAAACAGACGCCAGCAGAAAACGTTTTCTGCTG
>PKYX01000157.1 GCA_003132825.1 Acidobacteriaceae bacterium | reverse complement strand
AGAGACGCGATGGTTAACATCATGTTTTGTTTCATTGGATATTCTCCTTGTTAGATTTGTGGGTGCCTCTCAGTGAGGCACATGACGCGCGGCGGTGTTGACGACGGAAGGTGCAAACCCCAAGACACTGACGATGATGCCGCAGATGGCCATCCCAATGTAGAACCAGCGATCTATTGGGAGTCTGCGCACCACTCGGGCTGTTGCTCTGGAGCGCCCTGGTCTTGCATGCGCGGAGGATACCACTTTTTATTCTAGGAGTCCGTCCGAGAATTCGCTCTTGCGCCTGATTAGATTTACGATTGAACCAGGGACTGAAATGCGCAGACAGGTAGCTAACGTGCTTTACGTGGTGGCGATGGCAGCCGTCATAGTCGGTGTAGATTTCGTGTTCTTCAGAAACCGATTCTGGGAACGGCTGACAGTGAATATTGGAATCGTCTTGGTGTTCGCAGCGTTCTACTTGAGATTTCTGAGGCGTCCATGAACAGGGGCCGACAGCTCCCTTTCGCTGCGATTGTGCAGACGCACTTCGACGAAGCACTCGCTGCAGACGGGTGATCTGTTGCTGTTCTTGAATCACCAGGCTCTGTGTTGACCCTGGAACCAGCCTCATAAAACGCCGGAGGAGGATTTTGCCGCAGGGCTAACTGCACTATGCCGATATAAATTTGATCTTCTGTGCCATGAGTGTGCGCCGGGCCGCCAAGAACGCGGGATAGTCCCCGACACTCATTTTCTCAACGCCGTCAGGGATAGAGTTCATGCGCATTGATGTGGCGTGCTGAAACAGAAAGAGCCCATAATGATTTATGGGTAAAAGCTACCGTCCCTACTACCCGGCCGAGGAACTCCTGCTGCCGCCGAGCCTGCGCGAGTGGATGCCGGAAGATCACCTGGCCTACTTTGTTGGCGATGTGATCGATCAGCTCGACCTCTCGGCGATGGACGATGTCTATGGCAACGAGAAGCGCGGCCAGCCTCCCTACAACCCGCGGATGATGACCAAGCTGCTGGTATACGCCTACTGTGTGGGCGTGTTCAGTTCGAGAAGGATCGAGCGGCGGCTGGTGGAAGACATCGCGTTCCGGGTGCTGGCGGCCGAGAACCAACCCAACTTCCGAACCATCTCGGATTTCCGGAAGATCCATCTGAAAACGCTGGAAGGATTGTTCGAGCAGGTTCTGAAGATTGCGCTGGAAGCGGGATTGATGAAGGTGGGCCGAGTGGCGCTGGATGGCACAAAGATCAAAGCCAACGCCAGCAAGCACAAGGCGATGAGTTATGACCGGATGAAGGACAAGGAACGGGATCTCCGGGCCGATGTAAAAGAGATGATGGCGCAGGCCGAAGCGGCCGATGTCGAAGAGGACGAGCGCTATGGCGACCAGCGGGGCGACGAATTACCGGCAGAACTGGCTCGGCGCGAAACGCGGCTGAAAGCGATTCGGGAGGCCAAACGGGCTCTGGTAGCAAGGGCGCGCGAGAAAGCCGCGGCGGAAGGCAAAGACCCGAAGCAGGCCAGGCCGAAAGGTCAGGACCAGCACAACTTCACCGACCCGGAATCGCGCCTCATGAAAGGCTCGGATGGTTTCCTTCAGGCTTACAACGCGCAGGCGGCTGTCGAACCGGTGCTCCAGCTGATCGTCGGGCAGACGGTGACGGCGGCGTCCAACGACAAGGAACAGTTGATGCCGATGGTAGAAGTCATCGAGCAGCAGAGCGGGCAACGGCCGGATGAGATTCTGGCCGACAGCGGCTACTGCTCGGAGAAGAACCTGGAAGCACTGGAGTCGGCCGAGAATCCGGAGCAGCGCATCGAAGGATACATCGCTACGGAACGGCAGAAGCACGGCGAATATAAGGAACCCTGCCCCCGAGGGCCGCTTCCGGCGAATGCTTCCCGGGTCGACCGCATGCGGCGCAAGCTGAAAACCAAGCCTGGGAGGTTGGTCTACGCTGTGCGTAAGACGATCGTGGAACCGGTTTTCGGCCAGATCAAACAGGCGCGCGGGTTCCGGCAGTTTTTGTTGCGAGGCATCGAGAAAGTGCGAGGCGAATGGTCACTGGTTTGTCTGACGCACAACATTTTGAAGTGCTACCGCCTCTGCTACCTGTAAAAAAGGCCGCGGAAACGGCAGATCTTCATCCGGAAGAGGCCACCCAGCAGCTGTTCCGAAGATTTTCCGCGACTCAGGCCGGACCAGACCCGCCTGATCGCCCCACAAAGTCCGCAGCCGTTCCTCTTGTATTATTATTTCTCGGACGGACTCCTAGGTGAATGAGTGCCCTGCTCGTCAGCGAAGTTTCAACACGGCGGGATTATTGGCGAAATACCGCCGTTACACCAACCGAAATCCAATCTTCGTGGCGACGCATATTTGTTGATCGCTCGTACCATATAGGGCCGTTTCTGGTCGGATGGTCGGCCACTCTTCCATGACTCGAAGCCCCAGCTTAAAGCTGGGGCTCAATGCCGATTCTGTCATTCACAGCGGACTGAATTCGCTGCTTGCAGCCCAGATAGCGTTCCGTGGTTTGGACGGAGACGTGCCCTAAAAGGAATTGGATCTGCTCTAGTTCTCCGCCTGAAGCATGGCAGAGCCGAGCACACGTTCGGCGGAGATCGTGAGGTGCCAGTCTAGCGACCCCGATCGCGTTGGCCGACTCGTTCACGATGTGCCACACCGATTTCTCTGTCATGCCGTCTCCCCAAGCCTTACCGACTTTGTTGACGCGACGAAACAGTTTCCCTCGATCGATAGCCGCCGTTCTTAACCAGTCTTCTAGCTCGCATTTCACCCAGCCGGGGACAGGGACAGTCCGCACGTGCCCTGCTTTGCCCACCAAATCCACTATGGCCCAATGATTCTCCGCCGCTGGAAATGATCCAATGTCAGGGTTACGGCTTCATGCGTCTCAATCCGCAAGCAAGTAGCAGAGCTAGGAGGGCTCGGTCCCGCTTGCCCTTAAGGCGCTCTTTGTCGGGTGCTTGCCAGAGTCTCTGGCCCTGTTCTGCCGTTAGCCAATTGCCGAGGTGCCGAGGCGCACTCCCAGCTTCTTTACGCCTTTGACACGGCGAATGCCGGCCGCTAAATCAGCACTGAGCAGACCGCAGTCGGCTGCCTCGTAGGCAAGGCGGCGTACAGCGCCAAGGCGTAAGTCGATCGTGCCCGGGGCTAGCTGACGAGATTCAAGGTGTGAACGGTAACGAAGGTTTGTGGCAGTGCAAGTTTGGCCAGACCAAAGTCGAGAATCTTGACCCGTCCATCTCTGGTCAGGAACAGATTCTCCGGTTTCAGGTCGCGATGGACGATGCCTTTCTCATGCGCCACCGCCAGACCGCGGGCGATCTGCACTCCGTAATCTATCGCGTTGCGCAACGGGATCGCTCCGCGCCTGAGCCGCTCGCGCAGCGTCTCGCCCTCAAGCAGCTCGGTAACCATATACGACACACCCTCGTGCGTCGCCATCTGGTAAACCGCAAGAATGTTGGGATGATTCAGCGCCGCAGCCGCTCGCGCTTCCTGCTCGAAGCGGCGCAACCGTTCGGGATCAGAGCTGACGGACTCGGGCAACACTTTGATCGCGACCTCACGATTCAGCCGGGTGTCGTGCGCGCGGTAGACTTCGCCCATTCCGCCTGCACCCAGGGGTGAGCGGATTTCGCACTGCCCGAGAATCGTTCCGGCAGCAAGGGCCATGAGACTGTCGAGGAAATTATATCTTTACTCCTTTAACCGGGCAGTTGATGAGTTGTCGGCAAGCCTTACCTAATCGGGTTACGTCAGAGTTGCCCGTCATCCTGCAAATTGAGACCGCGCCTATACCGCGTTGACTT